>DLYC01000022.1 GCA_003447895.1 Lachnospiraceae bacterium
TTGAGATGAGGATCCGCCTCCGGGTATTTTTTGGCCGATACGACGGGAGCTCTTCCGAAAGATACGGACAGCGCCTGTGAGATGCGGCCGAGTATCTCCTTCATCTCATCGGAGGAAAGGCTTCCGGCCCTGTCGATTCCCGGCACAGACAAAACTGCCGCCAATACCTCTTTTTCTTCGCAGATAAGAGGCAGATAGGGGGTAGGGCCGTCCGCGCGCTCGCAGTCAGCTTTCATCTGAAGATACTGCCTGTGCAGGTCCCGGATCCTGTCCGCGACCATGAGGATCGAGAGCTGCATCCAGCCGCAGGTCATGAGCGCTTCCGCGCTCTCCGCCCGGTAGTCCGAGGCCCTTTCCAGAAGCCATGCTTCCGGGTCCGGACGGCTGACCGCCTGCCGGTAGAGGGTCTCCAGGATCGCCTCCAGTTCCCTGTCGGAATCTGTCCGGCAGAAATAATTCTCACACAGAAGAAGGGACGGATCCGCCTTCTCATAGCCCTCTTCCAGAAACGCTTCCAGCGCGTCTTTCCTCATAAGATCCGTCTCCGTCTGGTCCATCTGGCGAAATCCGGGATCCATGTCGATCTCACTGAAATTGTTGCGAAGGACAAAGGTAAAAAAGCTGTCCATTGTCGTGATCTGCGCGTTATGAAGAAGCGTCTCCTGTCTCTGCAGGTGGACGTTTTCCGGATCCTCTTCGATCTTTTTGGCGATCGCCTGGCCGATCCTCTCCCGCATCTGCGCGGCCGCCGCCTTGGTAAAGGTCACCACGAGAAGCCTGTCTATATCATGGGGGTGATCCCCCTCGCTGATCATTCTGACAATTCTCTCCACCAGAACGGCGGTCTTTCCGCTTCCGGCCGCGGCAGACACAAGTATGTTGTGGTTTCTCGCTTCTATCACTCTTGTCTGTTCATTTGTAAATGTGATCGCCATTTTTCCTCCATGTCCAAGCGCTCAGCGTGCGTGAAAGATCCTCTCATAAAGAGGGTCTTTCACCCTTACTCCTCGCGGTACTCAAAGCCGTCGATCGACAGGTCAAATCCGCACACGTTTTTGTAGGGGCAGTATTCACACGCCTCTTTTTTTCCGTTTTCCCACACAGCGGGCTCCGCGGAAGCTTTTCCGTCCAGTATATCCTGCGCAAGTGCGCAGATCACCTCTCTCACCTCGCCGCTAAGCTCGCGGAACTTCTGTGTGGAATAGGCAGAGGAGGTCCCGGATATCTCCCCGTTCTTATTGACCCTGAGAGGCATGACATCGCTGTTTGTGCCGGGCTGATATCCCCTGTGAAGGTGCCCGTAGGACTCCGGGTCCGAGTCGACCATTCCGCCGGGCTTAAGTTCGGCCCGGATCTGATCGGCCAGGTCATTTTCGTCCGGGTCCTCCCGGCCCTTCGTGACATTGATCACGGGGTCCTTGATCTGATAGTACATCATGGCGGAAGGGATGACCGAAGTGCCGGGGTTCCTGGAAAGAAGATCCTCCATCACGGCATTCATGTAGAGGATCAGCTGCAGCTGAAGCCCCCTTCTCATCATCTCCTCGTCGAGTTTGACGGATCCCGATTTGTAATCCAGTATTTTGACAAATACTTTTCCGTCCTCCCTGCACAGGTCGATCCGGTCGATCCGTCCCTCCAGAAGGAGCTCCGCGCCGTCCTCAAGAGGGATCCGGATCGCGCCGGCATCGCCTCCCCGGCCGAATTTCAGCTCAAACTTCTCGGGGACAAAATCTCCCTTCCGGAGCTGATACTGAAGCGTATCCACGCTTCTTTGAAGGATCCTCTCCATCCTGGCGAGCTGATATTCGCTTCTTTTGGTGTCGTGCATGACCTGGTCGTTGTAGACGGCCGCCGTCTCTTTGAGCGCCTCCGCTATGAGAGCGCTCCCCTCCCGGGGCGTAAAATCCTTCCAGGCAATGCCCCTGGATTCCAGTTTCCTGCTGAACCGGTAAAGGCTCTGGTGCAGGATCGAGCCGGTATCCCCGGAACCGATCACAAATTCCTTTCTCTCCGAGAGCCTGAGTCCGTATTGGAGGAAGTGATAAAGAGAGCATTTGGCCGCGGTCTCAAGGCGGCTCACGCTGCCCTCCACCCTGTTTCCGTAAAGCTTCCCCGCTGTCTCCTTTGAGATCCAGACGGGATCGTAGCGGGTAAAAGCCGCGTCCTTGAGCCCCTCGAGTCTGAACGCCGTCTCTGGGTCCGCCTCGCGCATAAGAAAGCCGTAGGCCGTCCTGATCACGTCATCCTCATCGCTCCCCGTCCGCCCCTGGGCGTAGTCCCTGAGCGCCCCGGAAAGCCAGACAATGCTGTCCCTCCGGGCCGTGAGCTGCTCCTGCGCCGGTCGGTTCTGCGGATGCGCGATCGCCACATCGGGAAAGAGTTTTCGGATCATCTGAATCAGGTAGGAGGCATGGAGCGCGCCGCCCTCCGGACTTGTCCTTGCATAGGAAAGGCGCAGGCTGTCCGTCGGCTTCGTCATATTCATATACAGGTAGAGCCTCTGAATATACATCTGCTGCCTGGGAGTCGGAGAAAGCTCCGCGCCCGACCTTTTCAGAAATTCCCTGTCCAGATCCGACAAAAGTCCTCCCCTGGAGGTTCCTCTCGGAATATTGCCGTCATTTGCGCCCGAAAGAAAGAGGATCCGGCACTCCGAGAGTCTGGTTCTCTCAATGTCGCCGACAAGGACCCTGTCCGCCTGCTGCGGCAGGGTTCCGAGCCTGATCTGGGAAAATCCGGCTTCCAGGAGTTCCGCGTACTCCGGCGCGGAGACGGTCTCCCCGCCGATCAGGTCGTAGATCAGGTCCAGGAGGGAGATGACGCTTTTGTACATCTGGCCGAACTGCTTTTCGCGGACATAGTCTCCGCTCTCGCGGAAAGAATCCGTCAGTTCCGCCATCCGCTCCTCCGCCTTCACGCCGGTCAGAAACCGGTAGAGCGCCTCTGTCCTCTCCGCCGCCGTGAGAACCGGCATCCGCTCCTCGCCGATCCCTCCCGCCACCGGTTCGATCTCGCTCAGAAACCGGGTCCTCAGGGGTTCCATCTCGGCCTCAAAGGGAAGACTCCATTTCTTTCTCCCCCTGATCCCGTGCCTGAGGCAGTAGTTCTCGAGGACATCCGTCTCCTGCGCGGTGAGGCCGCTCATTCCGCTTCTCAGATACCGGAACACGGCCGCGTAGGAATATCCCTGGGGCCTGATCTGAAGAACGCTCCGGATGGATTCTGTCAAAGGATTGAGGCCGGCACTGCTTGTCCTGTCAATATAGACCGGAATACCGTATCTCGCCGCCTGCTTTTCAAAGATGCTCCCGTACCGCTCAAGGTCTCCGCACACGACAGAGACCGCGCGATACTGGTAGCCCTCCGTGAGGACCAGCTTTTTGATCTCTATACAGATCTGGCGCACTTCCTCTTCCGGGGTGTCGCACTCCGAAATCCGGATCTTTCCCTCCGTATCTCCTCTGTAGGCAGATGCGGGATAGCGGAAAATATGCCGCTCCAGATGCGCGAGCACGGGATTGTCCCGGAACCGGAAGGGCACGTCTCCCTCTTCCCGGACAAACAGGTCCTCCTTTCTCGAAAGGCCTTCCCTCGCGGCGATCGCGTCTATGTCACACACCGTCTTTCTGGTCAGGTAATAGAGCGCGTCCTCCTTCCCGGGGGATCTGTGCGCGTGTACCCAATCGATCTGTCTTCCGCCGTCGTCCCCCATCGTCAGGGCGATCACAACCTCTTTGGAGCAGCGGATCAGAGCGGCAATCACACGGTACTGCACAGGGGTAAACCCGGTAAAGCCGTCCAGTACGAATACGCTCTTTTTCACGAGCCCGGAAGAGGGGATGGCCTCTGCCAGAAGGTCCAGCCTCTCCTCTGAAGTGATGTACCGGTCCTTTTTGCCCTGAAGGAACGCCTCGTAGATCGTCGAGAGGTCCGAAAGCCTGGCCATCAGCGCTCCCTGTCCGTGGTCCCGGGCAATCTTCTGCATTTCGGAGAGCTCCTCCCCGCCGATGCCGTACTGCATAAATTCGGAGAGGACCGACTTGATCTCCGAGATCATGCCGGGATAATGGATGCTCTTTTTGAGGATCGTAAGCTCCGATTCGCATTTTCCTGCGACCCTCCTTATGAGCAGCGACTTTCCCGTCTCGCCAAGGACAGCGCGGTCGCTGACGCCGGTCTCTTCGAAAATGCGGTGGGTCAGCCTTCCGAAGCTGAGCACATCAACATTTAAGATCCCTTTGTTACGGGACTCGGACACAATTTCCTTCTGCGTCTGCATCGAGTACTGGTCAGGCACAATGATCACATAGTTGTCCCTGAGCGTATTTCCGTCCCCCTGCGAGGGATCTGCCTTTTCCAATATTCCGGCATGTAAGAGCCGGCTCTTTCCCGCCCCTGAAGGCCCGAAGCAAAATCTGTAACTCATAGAAACGGTCTCCTTTTCACTGGTCCTATCTTACACCCTGACAAGTCCAAAAAAAAGCGCCGTCCCGTAAGACAGCGCTTTTTAACTATAAGTTACAGAATACTTCTTTTCTTATTACTTCTTTTCCTTTTCGCGGCTCTCGAGGATCGTCTCGCCGGAAATGATCTCGAAGTTTACGCCGGTGCGGTTGGGCTTGTCATCCTCGAAGTTGTAATCCTTACCGGGAAGGATCGCGTTGAGGAGGATTCCGACCAGGGAGCCGGTCGCAAGGCCGGAGAGGCTCAGCGTCATGGAGCCGACCGGAATGCTGATCGCGCCCGCGTTGGAGTAGCTGATTCCGATCGAGAGGACCATGATGAGCGCCGCGATCA
>DLYC01000187.1 GCA_003447895.1 Lachnospiraceae bacterium
TAGGGGATCGTGGGCTTTTTGGCCACATGGTCGATATCGATCCCGGTCAGTTCCGCGATCCTTGCCCTCTCCTTCTCATCCGCGAAGTCGCCGCCCGCGAACAGGCAGGTCGTGTTGCTGAAGAGTCGGGACCCCATTGCGTTGCACTGCCCCGTGATGGAGTTTCCGCCCGTGCCGGGCTTTCCGATATTGCCGGTCATAAGGGCAAGGTTTATGATGGACTGCGCCGTGCGGACCGCTTCGTAGCCCTGGTTGACGCCCATGGTCCACCAGAAAGAGACCGCTTTCCCATTATGGATCAGGTTCACCAGTTCCGTGATCTGCTCCCCGGAAAGCCCCGTAGTCTCAGCGCCTCTGTCCAGCGTGAAGTCCTTTACAAATGCTGCGAACTCATCAAATTTGTTGGTGTGCTCTTCGATAAATTTGTGGTCGATCCAGTCCTTTTCGATGAGCATATTGGCGATCGTGTACATGAGTACCAGATCCGTCCTCGGCTTTAAGCCGTACCAGTAGTCGGCGTTCATCGCCGTCTCGGACTTTCTGGGGTCAATGACAATGATCTTGTGGCCGGGCACCTTGTTCGCGCGCACGCGCCCCCACACGATGGGGTGCGCCACGACAGGATTTGCCCCGATAAAGATGATGGTATCGGAGAGCTCGAGGTCCTTGAGCGTGTATCCCGGCGCGTCATAGCCAAAAGTCTGCTTGTGTCCGACTGCTGCCGTCGCCATGCAAAGGCGCGTATTTCCGTCCACATTGGTCTGCAGATAGTTTCTCATCACGTGACCGAAAATAGCGAACTCCTCCAGTGTGAGCTGTCCCGTGCTGATGCCGGCAACGCTCTCCGTCCCGTACCTGGCCTGAAGCTCTTTGATCTTGTCTGCGACGTATTGAAACCCTTCGTCCCAGGAAACTTCCTTCATGGTCCCGTCCGCCTGCCGGATCCTGGGCAGCGCATCCGGTTTTACTGTCGTCTGCTGCTTGCTGAGCGACAGTCCCTTGATACAGCTGAATCCGTCATTGACAGGATATCCCTTCGTCGGGATCGTCCTGACGATCCGGCCGTCTTCGACGCAGAAGTCCAGATTACAGTCAATCGCGCAGAAATTGCAGGTTGATTGTACCCTTTTCATTGTGTCCTCCAATCCAATCAGTTTAGGGGGATCCCTGTCATCCCGGAATCCCCGTTTGCGCAGCCGTCCCTGCTATGTTTTGTGAAGTTTGCATAAGCTAACGAATATTATTCCGTACTTCTTTATAAATTATAACATATCTGACTCCGAACCCATGTTGCGTGCGCAACATGCGTGCGCTATAATGATAGCGGCCTCCGGCCGCCGCGCCGGAAGGAAGATCATGAAAGCAGAGGGCTTATGATGAAGGATCCGCTGATCACCGCTTTTGAAAATCACCCGATGTTTGAGGGAATCTCCCTGGACAACTGCAGTACTCTGACAAACTGCCTCGGCTGCATTGTAAAGTCTTACCATAAGGACCAGATCATCCCGTCGGCCGAGATCACGGCCAGGCAGATCGGTATCGTCGTCTCGGGCTGCGTCCACAGCATCCAGGAGGACATCTGGGGGCGCTGCACGTTTCTCTCCTATACAGGAAACGACGGCATCTTCGGCATCGCGATGCTCGGCGACGCATACGAGGAGCGCGGATTCCTCTTTAAGGCGGCGGAGCCCACCACGGTTCTCTACCTGCCCGCGGACCGGATCCTCCATCCCTGCAAAAACGCGTGCCCCTTCCATCACCAGCTCTCCAGAAACCTCTTTCGACTGATCAGCAGGAAGAACGTCTCTCTCACGCAGAAGATCGAGATCACCTCCAAGTCCACTCTCCGCGAGAAGATCCTGGCCTACCTGTCCATGGAGGCGCAAAAGAGCGGGAGCACGCTCTTTACAGTGCCTCTTGGCCGCTCCGAAATGGCCGACTATCTGTGCACCAACCGGAGTGCTCTCTCCAGGGAGCTCTCGAACATGAAAAGAGATGGAATCCTCGATTATGATCAGAGGTCATTCCATCTCTTAAATACCGGCGATATGTAATTTTTACAGTTTCCCGATTCTGCAGACCCAAAGAGAAAGCCGCTTCGCCGCGCTGCTTCTCTTACTGTCCGAATCCCTGCTTATCTTGCAAAGAACGGCGCGTATTTCGCTGCCAGGAGAATTGCTTCAGCCATGCTGATCTCACTGACGATTCCCTTTCCGGCTATGTCAAAAGCGGTGCCGTGATCAACGCTTGTTCTCAGGATCGGCATTCCGTTTGTTATAGAGATCGTGCGGTCAAAATCCAGCGTCTTTGTGGCGATATGCCCCTGATCATGATAGAGGGAAAGCACACTGTTGTATCTTCCGAGCGCCGCCTGATGGAAAACGGAATCCGCCCCGATCGGTCCGGCCACTTTATACCCTTCCGCCTTAAGCTCCTCAACGGCAGGCGTGATCTCATTGACTTCCTCCCATCCGAACAGTCCGTGCTCGCCGCAGTGGGGATTGAGGCCCGCAACCGCCATGGTTCCCTCGGTCACGCCCAGTCTCTCAAGCGCCGCCATGCAATCCTTTACACATTTTTTGATATTATCCTTCGTGATGTCGTCGAGCATATCCCGCAGGGATTTGTGTCTTGTGAGGAAAAACACGCGAAGTCCGTTTGTCTCAAACATTGTCAGCGGATCAGGCGTTCCTGTAAGCGCGCCGAAAATCTCTGTGTGTCCGATAAAGGGTACTTCCGCCGCATGAAGCGCTTCTTTGTTGATCGGTGTCGTCGCCACTGCATCTGCTTCATGATTCATCGCCAGCTCAATGCTCTTTTTGATATAGTCAAAAGCGGCCTTGCCGCACATAGCCTGTACTACGCCGTATTCAAATGTCGACTGGTCGATATTGTCAAGATCGATCAGATTCATAACGCCGGGACGATAATCGCCGTCGGAAGGCTTATCGACCACATTGATCGTAAGGTCAGCGCCGACGATGGCAGCTGCCTTCTCCATCACTTTTTTGTCGCCGATCACAATGACATCCGCAGCATCTGTGACCTTGGCCTGCGCCAGCGATTTTGCTACGATCTCCGGGCCTACGCCTGCGGGATCACCAATGGGAACTGCGATTAACGGTTTTCTGGACATAATCTCCTCCTTTACTGCGGTAACCTGGGTCCGGGCATCCACTGTTCACTCTTGTGCTGTGCGAGTTTTTTTCGCTCATCTCACTTCTTGGGAACTATGATGCCCAGAATCTTCTCCTCGTTGTAGCGGGAAAGGATCAGGGCGCCGCACAGGC
>DLYC01000084.1:0-6148 GCA_003447895.1 Lachnospiraceae bacterium
TCCTTGATCATCTTCTCATCTTCCTCAGAAGCCTTCAGGCTGCTGATTCCGAATGCGGTGATGACGATACCGTACTTGTCGCCCCAGCTGTCGGACAGGACTTCGTTGAGAGCGTTTGCCATGTCGGTGGTGTGGTTGACGACCGAGCTGTAGCGGATGCCCATATCGGAGATCTTGCCGAACGCGGGCTGAAGCGCTGTGAGGAGCTCTGTGCGAAGCTGGTTCTCAATGCGGTCCTTGGTGTAGTCGCTGTTGACGTTTCCGCAGATGTTCTTGTAGAACAGGATCGGATCGCTGAGCCTGTAGGCGTACTCACCGAAGCAGCGGATGGAGATGTCGACGTCCAGGCCGATATTCTTGTCGACAACGCGGAAGGGAACCGGGTTGGCTGTTCCGTACTTGTTGCCGATGATGTCCTTGGTGTTAAAATAGTAAATTCTCTGATCGTGAGCCGTCACGCCGCCATAGGTGAAGCGTGCCTTGAACTGCTCAAAGCTTGCCAGAAGGCCTGCTCCGAGGCCGCCCGTAAATACGCTGGGCTCCGAGGAGGTATCATATGTGTAAGCTCCGGGCTCCGCGCAGACGTCAACGATCGCGCCCTGGTCCACGATGATCATACACTGACCCTCATTGACCACGATCGTGGAGCCGTTCGTAATTACGTTCTCACTGCCTCCCTTGTTGAGGAATCCGGATTTGCCGTTGTGTTTCTGGCCTTTTCTGACCAGAACGTTTGTGTCCATCTCCGAGCAGTAAAAATACTCCTTCCACTGATCTCCCAGAACCGATGACAAAGAAGCGCCGGCCGCTGTGATAAGTCCCATAGTTTACCTCCTTTTTCTACATTTGACTGCGCACCACAAGGTACTCGTCGCCGTTTCGATAATAAGGACACTGCGTGTGTTTGTCCGACAGAAACCGGATGTACTCGTCCTCATCCATGTCTATGTCACATACGTAGTCGTCATAATCCTCGTCATAGCTACAGTAAGCACATGTGTCGCAGCTGTTTGTCATACTTGCTTTTCTCCGTCCGGATACCTTGGTATGTATCACTATTTTATCATAATATACGTAATTACCGTGAATATTTTACAGTTAAGAAAAATTTAATATTGCCCTTTCTTCACTGCCGCGGCTTCGCCCGGCCGCGCGTCCTCGAATCACTTCCCCAGCTTCTCCTTCATGACTTCGATGGCCTTTTCGCGCTGCGTGTCGGTCTTGTCCTCGAGATACTTCTCCGAGTCGAGCTCCACTTCCACGTCCGGCTCGATTCCCTTGAGGTTGATGTCGTTGCCGCCTCTGGTGTAGTAGTTTGCGACCGTCACCTTGATCGCGGAGCCGTCATCCAGGGGAAGGATGTTCTGCACGACGCCCTTTCCGTAGGTCTTCTTGCCCACGAGCGTTCCGATGCCGGCATCCTTGACCGCGCCCGAGAGAATCTCCGAAGCGCTGGCGCTGTATTCGTTCACCAGCACCACCAGCGGCAGGTCAAAATCTGCCCCCTTGCACGTATACTCCGTCTTCTTGCCGTTCTTGTCCTTCATGTAGAAGATCAGTCCTTCCGGAAGGAGCTGTTCCGCGATTTCGCAGACCGTTGTCACGTTTCCGCCGGGGTTTCCGCGAAGGTCGATGATGAGTCCCTTCATTCCCTGGGATTTGAGGGATTCCATGTTCTCTTTGAACTGGTCCGTCGTGACCTCATCAAACTCGGTGATCTGGAGATAGCCGATCCCGTCGTCCAGCATCTCGGAATCCACGGTGGGCGAATTGACGCGGGCCCTTGTGATGGTCAGGTCCTTCTCCTCCCCGTTTCGGATGATCGTGATCGTGACCTCTGTCCCCTCTTCGCCCTTGATGCGCGAGACCACTTCCTCGAGCTCAAGGCCGGTCATCTCTTCGCCGTTTACCTTGTAGATGATATCGCCTTCCATCAGGTCGGAGGACGCGGCCGGCGAGTCCTTGATGATGCCCGAGATCACGCAGCTTCCCGACTCCACATCCTTACTGACATAGGCGCCGATCCCGTAGAAGACGCCCTCCGTCTGCTCGATCAGGCTCTTGTATTCCTCCGGCGTGAAGTAGCATGTGTAGACATCCCCGAAGGAGTCCAGAAGTCCGCGGTACATGCCTTCCCGCTGCTGCTCGTCCGTGACCTCGCTGGTCTTATAGTAGTAGAAGTCCGCGTACTGCTCCAGCATCCGCAGCTTTTCGACCGCTTCGTCGTTGACGGCGCCGCCCGAACTTCTCCCGGTACTCAGGGCGCTCTGTCCTCCGGGCCCGGATCCGCCTCTCACGGCAAAAAGGATCCCGACAACGATGACCGTTACCAGGATACCGACAAGAAAGCCGGGGAGAAAACCGCCGCTTCTTCTCTTTTTGCGGCTCTTTCTTCCCGGGTTTTGGTTTTCATACATTTGATCTCGATAGTCTGTCCGTTCTTCCATTTTGTTCAAGCGGGAGCTGCCCTGTCAAAAAAGCGCGTGCTCCCATTTTGTCCTTTCCTTTGAGGACCACGCACCCTCTGAGGCACGTGGTCCCATTCAACTTCCGTTATCAGTATTCAAACTGCTTCATGTACTTCATGTACTTGACGACCATCAGGGCGATCTTGAAGGTGATCGCGTCCTCGAAGACCCGAAGGTCCAGCCCCGTGCTCTTCTGCAGTTTGTCGAGGCGGTAAACAAGGGTGTTCCTGTGGATGAAGAGCTGCCTCGATGTCTCCGAGACATTCAGGCTGTTCTCGAAGAACTTGTTGATCGTCGCCAGGGTCTCCTGGTCGAATTCCTCCGGGTTCTTGCCCTTGAAGATCTCCCGGATGAACATCTTGCACAGAGGGATCGGGAGCTGATAGATCAGCCTGCCGATGCCCAGCTCGTTGTAGGCGATCACTGTGCGGTCCTCGAAGAAGATGCGGCTTACATCCAGCGCCATCTTCGCCTCCTTGTAGGAGCGGCTGACCTCCTTGATCTCGCCGACAACCGTTCCGTAGGAAATGCGGATTCCGGTGATCCCGAGCTTTCGAAGGTGCGCGTCGATCATATTCGCTGTCTTCTCGATATCGCGTGCTCTGTTTCCGTCCGTCAGGTCCTTGACCACCACTACGTTGTTCTCATCCACGGCGGTGACAAAATCCGTCGTATTGGATCCGATCAGTTCCTGTACGACTTCGAGGACATTCTTGTCCCTCTCGTTCCCCGTCTCAATGATGAGGACGACCCTCTGCGCGTCCGCCGCGACATGAAGCTTCTTGGCCCGGCTGTAGATGTCCACAAGGAGCAGGTTGTCCAGGAGCAGGTTCTTCATGAAGCTGTCCTTGTCATACCTCTCCTTAAACGCCCCCATAAGGCCCTTCAGCTGGAACGCCGCCATTCTTCCGATCAGAAGGGAGCTGTCCGTCTCCCCGTAGACGACGATGACAAACTCAAGTTGTCCCTCGTCCATGACCTTGAAGAACTGGTAAGGTCCCGCCGACTGGGAATCCGCCGGTGAGACAGCGAAATCCGGGATCGCGCCGGCCGCGTCCGCAAACACGGGCGCCGTCACTGCCACTTCTCTTCCTTCCGCATCCATAACCCCAAGCTCCAGATGCGAGATCTCTTTAATGCCCTCAATCGTGTTCTGCAATACTTGATTTGAAACCATGTCCCCCTCACACTTTCGCGTCAGAATCCGCAACTAATTAAGCGTATCGAATTTACCGTCTATTCTATTCTAGACCATATTCATCAAATAATCCATAAAAAGCGTGATAATTTTGTGTATTTTTAATAAACAAATAAAGTGAAGCAGTAAACTTGCTTCACTTTATCCTTTCTGCGTTGGTTATTTTTGCTTAAAACTATTTGATCCGGATCGCGTCTGATCCGATCTCTATTTTGCCCAGCTTGAGAAGGTGGCCCACCGCTCTCTTGAATTCATTCTTGCTCATCTGCATCTCTACGCGGATGATCTCGGGCGCGACGCGGTCATTGAAGGGGAGGAAGCCGCCGTTGGCGTGCATCCGGTTCATGATCCTGTCCATATCGCGGTCCATCTGAAGGGGCGCCTTCTCGCGGATGCTCAGGTCGATCTTTCCGTCCGGCTTCACCGAGGTCACTCTCGCGGAGATGACGTCGCCGACGCGAAGGTCCCTGACCAGCTCCCTCTTGGGGATCAGCGCGGAGTATATGCTGTCCACCGCCACGAACGCGCCGAAGTTGCGGCTTGTCTCATAGACGATGCCGGTCACCTGGTCGCCGGTCCTGTAGGGGCTCTCCTTGCTGAGGTAGGGATAGACATTCATCGTCGCGCACAGTCTCTCGCTCTTGTCGAGGTAGACGGCGACCAGAACCTCCTGTCCCTCCTTGACCCTCTCGCGGGGCTGCTCGTGGAAGGGAAGCAGCAGGTCTTTGTCGAGTCCCCAGTCCAGAAAAGCGCCGATCCGGCCCACCTGAAGCACCGTCAGATAGCCGACCTGGTGCAGCATGAGCTTGGGCTTTCTGCGGGTCGCGATCATCCTGTCCTCGGAATCTTTATAGAGAAAAACTTCCAGCTCCTGTCCCTCCTTCGTGCCCTCAGGCACCTGGGAGCGAGGCAGGAGGACCCTCCCCTCTTCAGGATCCTCCCCTGTCAGATAAACGCCAAACGGCACGATCTTTTCCACTTTCAGGGTCTGCAGTTCTCCTAGTTTCATGTCATCTCCTTCTTTCACTGCATTTTTTGTTTACCGAAACGTGGTCTCCACCACCGCGTACGGCTTTCCGTCACTTCCGTTCATAGAGACCAGAAGCGTCTTTTCGTCTTTCCGGTACAGCACCGGGAAAATCCTGTCTCCGAGGACCGCCTGCTTCTTGTACTCCACGCGGAGCTCCTCGGCTTCCCGGTCCGCCGGCATATACATGAACGCGAAGTGCACATACTGCGCATTGTTCATGTGCTGGTTCGTGTCGAGATGGTGGTTCCTGACCACGATCTCCTCCATCGGACAGCCCCCTTCCCCGGGAACCGCGATCTTGCGCGGCTTGTAGTCCATCTCCAGCTTCGGAGCCGTCTGATACTTCTCTGTGAGCTCCGCCGGGATCCGCATCGGGTACATCTTCGTCATGTCGAGCAGGGACCAGACCGAGTTGGCAACAGCCAGCCGCTCGCCGTCCTGTGTCTCCATCATGAAATTTCTCATGCCGAGGATTCCCTTGAACTCATAGGGCTGCGTCCCGGTCCTTACGCCCTCTCCCATCCGGGGTCTTCTGAACAGGCGGATCTGCCAGTAGTTGATGACCCACGCTATTTTGCCCCGCTCCATGTAGTCGAGGCCGACTCCCAGGTCCTCCGACTGGAAAGAACTGCAGTCCTGGAAATAGTCGATCAGTTTCTCGACTGTGAGGAACCTCTTCCGGTCCACCTCGCTGTATCGGATTCTTCCGTCAAATGTATACATAAATTCCGCCGTCTGTCCGGCCCGCCGCCTGAATGCCGCCTTCGCGCGTCATCCGATCAGCACACCGTCCGAGTTAAAGTAATAGATCACGTTGTTGATGTCCCAGTAGCCGGTGGCTGCCCTGCCGCCCGCGGAGGGGCTGAAGAAGTACTTCTTTCCTCTCACGGTGACCCATCCGAGCGTCTTGCGGCCCTGTGAGTCAAAATAGTAATTCATGCCATCGATCTTCGTGAGCCCGGTCTGCATCACGCCCTGCTTGTTCATGTAGTAGGTCTGGCCGTTCACGGTCCTCCAGCCGGTCACCGCATAGCCTTCCGAGCACATGTAGTACCACTTGCCGTCCTTGTTAAGCCAGCCCTTCTTCATCTTTCCGCTGTCCAGAAGGTAATATTTCCTTGCGCCGAGCTTGAGCCATCCGGTGCGCATCTCGCCGCTCTTTGCGAAGTAGTACCAGTAGTTTCCGATCTTCTTCCAGCCGGTCGCCATCTGGCCGTTCTTTCTCAGGTAATAGGTCTTTCCCTTGTACTTGAGCCAGCCCTTGAACTTCGTCCCGTTTGCGCTGTAGTAATACCACTTGCCGTTCACTTTCTTCCACTTGCCGCCGGACGCCGTCGTAGCGCTCTGGCCGCCGGAGGTCGAGCCGTTTCCTCTCAGCTGGATCGTGGCCCTGGTTCCGTTACCGGAAAGGCGCCATGTCGCGTGGTAGTGGTCACCTGTGTGGGCGTCGAT
>DLYC01000084.1:6280-7671 GCA_003447895.1 Lachnospiraceae bacterium
TAGACGGGGTTTCCTCTAAGGACGTTTCCGTCGTTGGCGCTCATGAAAGTGCCGTATTTCTTGAAATTCGCGATGGCCGCGCTGCAGTTGATCCATGCGACGGATCCCGGGTACCAGTTGTTGTTCTTGGGCATGCCGCCCGCGTACAGGCACTGGGACACAAAGTTGCAGCAGTCGACGCCGGGGTACTGTCTGTACTCAGGGTTTCGGGAGGTGGCCCATCTGTCGGCATAGGCAATGGCCTTGTCGACGTTGTAGTTGTAGCGGCCGTCTGCGTAAGTCTTGAGCGTGGAGGTCATAAGGCCGCCCTCTGCCGTCTCTGCGGAGGCCTGCGCGCCCTCGGCCGCTTCCTCTGCGAGGTCCTCGGAAAGCTGCGCGACTTCGCCGTACACGCTCTCCTGGATTTCGGCGTCCTCAAGCCATGTGAAGTTTCTCTCTGTATTGGTAATGGAGGCGACATTCCAGCTGCCCGCGCTGTCTTTTGACAGAACTGCCGTGAAGTAATAGCGGTAAGCGGAGACGTTCACGGTGTCCCCTTCGCCTTCCGTATAGCCTTCCGTCATCCACTCGTCGATATCGACGCTGACCTTCCCGTCCTCTTCGGTGCAGGAAGTGATCGTGTAGCCGGGAATCAGGTTCGTCAGGTCCTGTGCGGAGGACATGCTCATCTTCGTGTAATAAGCCTGCTTCTCCCACTCGTCCCCGACTTCCTCATCCGCCTTGGCGTTCCCAAGAAGGTAAGAGGCCTTGTCCTGTTCGTAACCGGTGATCGTATGGATGATCTGATCCGCTTCCTCCGCGCCGAGTTCGTTCTCGACGGCAGTGCAGTCGGGTTTCATTTTACGGGCAATCTCAAGAATTTCCTGATCTGAAATAGAAGTGCTTCGCGCATAGAGCTCCGCGATCGCGTCGTCATAAGAAATGCTGTCATCACCTGCGTCCGATAAAGACCTGCCGGCGCCCTGTGCACCGACTGCTCCTGACGAAGCAGCGCTCTCAGCTGCGAAAATGCTTCCTGCCGCAATAGTAAGTGCCGATGCTAATGCGATGACCGTATGCTTTTTCATAGTCCCCTCCGATCTCTTTGATGACGGTAATCATTCGCTGCAATGAAACGTAATATCTTCATGAAACATCTTAACATTTTATTAACATTTTGTCACCAATATTTTAGAATTTATTAATTTTTAGCGATGGTGACCAAATTCGAAGGGATGTATTTGTCAGATTTGCCAAAACAGAGAGGGGCCGGCGCTCTTCCGCGCCCTTGCAGAGGGGTCGAACAGGGGGGATCCGGGCAGAAAAAGGCCGGGAAAGGGCAAAAAAAGAAGGCTCTCACCTTTTCAGGTGAGAGCCTCAATTCGTACCAGGGCTAGAAGGATTCGAACCTT
>DLYC01000055.1 GCA_003447895.1 Lachnospiraceae bacterium
GAAGATACGTCCCCGTGACACACCACAAAGAACCGGCTGCAGCCTAAAACTGCAGCCGGTTCGTCGCATTGTTCTATATTTTGGCGGAGTGAATTATTATTTCGTCGTAGCCGCGCTCCAGCTGGATGTGGCCGCAACCGGGCTCATAAGCACCCGGCCGGTTCCGCGGTAAACATTGACCAGGCCTTCGCCGCTGACCGCGGAGCCGACGATTGATCTTGTGGACATTTCGACCGTAAACTGCAGGCTGGAGGACCAGCAGACTGCCATGTCGCCGTCGATCCGAAGCTCGTCATTATTGAGGTCGATGCAGATCAGTTCCTCTTCCGGCACATAGCTCTCAAGTGCTGCGATTCCGCGCCCGGAAAGGCCGAGATTGAACAGCCCCTCATTGCCGAGAGCCGCCGAGGAGAGCGTGCGGCGGGCCACCAGATTCTGGCGAACGGTCCCATCGCATGCGTAGAACATTCCGTCCTCAATGGTGATCCCGGATCCCCATTGCTCCACATCCACAAGAATGATGTGCTTGTAGGTGGGCTCAAGCACGAGGATTCCGGTGCCCTTGTATTCGGGCTTGACTGCGGATTCTTTGGTGACTGCGCCGCGCAGTGCTTTGCCGAGGAAGTCGCCCACGCCCTTTACTCCGCTCGTGGCGGTGACGCTGCCCGCCATCCACTGCATGGCGCCGGACTGGACTACCGCAGTATTTCCGCCGTTCATATCGATGACCAGCTGTCTGCGATGTACTCCCATTTTGGAGCCAAAATATTCCGCCTCCGCATTATAGAAATTGACACTGAGGTCTTTGTCATACTCTAAAACGCTGAAGTTGCCCATTCTTTTTGTGAAATGTCTGTTTTCGTTTTCCAGGTTGTTAATTCTCATTTCATTTTTCCCTCCTCATACGTTTGTTCTCACCGCTGCTTAGCAGGTCATTGATTGACTTGCCGTTTCCTGCATTTCGAGGCTAACATAATTATACTTCCTGCTATAGTGAAATTCATCTGAGAATGAGTCAGGGGGACTGTCCCTTTGACTCAGACTTGCGGCCGCGGGCTCAAGAATTCATGTGGGGGTGCATTACCTTACGGATGTGATCGGCGGCGCGGTGTTTGGAAGTTTGTGCGCGGTTGTGTGCTGTGTTTTAGTTGGGTGGAGCCGGAATGGCGGGAGGCCTTCACTTGCATGAACTGCTCCGGTAGATTTTACACACAGATTTGGATCTGGCTGCTCCGGCGGCGGAAGGTAATCAAAATATCGATCACCCGAAGGTGGGCTAGGTAGAAAACTGTAGCACAGATAGGATATTTCCAAAGAAATTTCCCGGAAAGAGTCCGGATTCTTGGACGAGGAAGGTTTTTTCAGTATTTTTAGGTAGATGCTAGCCTGGTGGGCGCGATTATTCCAAATTGGTATTCTTAGAATCGTACATTTTGATTCGAATTTGGAATAATCTGCCCGCACAGGCTATTTTTTGCCTAAAGATGGTGGTATATACACCAAGGCCGCAAACCGCGGTTCAAACTGCAGAGGGACTGGTCCCTTGACTCACGATCCGCCAAGCCTCTGTCAGCCGTTCCAAATTCCACGCCGCATTGGCGGGGCTGGTAGACGGAAGGCAGATCGCAGGCCTGCCCAGGCTTGGTTCGATATACTTTTTGTACATTTTCTCTGCTGTTTTGCCGTTCACATAGATTTGCCGGATCTGCGCGTGATTCAGGATTTGAGTCAGGTCGTTGGGCACTGCGTCTTTGATGCTTGCGTCAGAAGATCCGCGAATCGTGCAGGAGTGGATCACATCCCATACCGCCACCTGGTGGCGGAGCAGAAATGCCCTCTTCTGTGGCACGGTGGCGGGCACCTCATCTTCAAATACTGCTGCCAGTACTTTCCAGAACCTGTTCTGCGGATGCCCGTAAAAGAAGGCAGTTTCCCGCGATTTTACAGAGGGGAAGCTTCCGAGGATCAATATTTTGGCATCTGCTCTGTACAGGGGCGGAATCGGATGGATGACGGTTTCTTCTGTTAATGCTTGCATGCTTGCTCCTCGCTGAGTCAGAGGGACTGTCCCCATGACTCACTTCGTTTAGCTGATTGAGTCAGAGGGACTGTCCCTCTGACTCACGAGCGACTCGATGATCTGCTTTGCGTTAATCTTGCCGCCGCTGTTTGTCACCATTTGGGCTACTTTGGTGACGGTCTTGCCCATGTTGCCGTTCACGATCTTGTGGATCCAGTCCAGATTTTCTTCGTCGATGTCTCCCCGATAGGCTTTTTCCATGATCACTGCGGAGGCCTCGCCGATTGCAAAGACGATGGAACCCGCGACGACGGCATTGAGTACGTCCGCCGCGATGTTCGCGACGCCGGGGATCAGTTTGAGCTGATTCAGCGCTATTTTGGCTGCCATACTGGCCGCGCCTGCTTCGATGATCCTGGACATGATCTTCTGGGAGAGCTCGGATTTTCTGTCCAGCTTGTAGATTTTGGCGATGCCGGAGATCAGGCCTGTTTCCATCGTCGTGAGAACGACGGAATCCGGCAGGCTGAGTGGGACCGCCCCGACAACGGCCGCCGAGGAAGTCGCAAGTGCGGTCAAAGCCTGGGCGTTCAATCTTTTGCGCTTCAGGTCATAGTTGTAGACGGCCGCTTCCGAATCCTTGAAAGCGTCGTCGAGATGCTCTTCCGTCGTCCTGACCAGCTCCTCGATTCCGCGCGGGACGATGTTCATGCCTTTGGGCGGCTGTGCAAGAACCGGGATGATCGCCACGGGCATGCCCGACTTCCTGGAGACCTTGCGGAAGGTCTCTTCGACCATCTCGATGTTCTCCCTGTCCTCGTCAGGGAAAAACGACTTCGTCAGCACGACAATGGTCGGGATGTCCTTCCACTCTCTTTTGACAATTTCCATCGTCTTCATTGTCTTTGCCGAAAAGCGCTTGGAGGTCGCGTCCACGCAGAACCAGAGCATGTGGATCCGCGGCTTCTGCCCTCGGAGGCCGGCCTTCATCCAGTCGCTCATGTCCTTGATCGTCTTCTGCGTGTTCAGGAAACCGTACTCGAATCCCCTGCTGTCGATCAGCCGGAAACTGAGGTCCTCGGACTCATAGACCTCCATCCTGTCGGTCCCGTGCCGGCCGTTGCCGACTCTGGCGACTTCTTTGCCGATCACTGTATTGATCAGGGTGGACTTTCCTGCGCCGGAAGTGCCCAGTACGAGAATGTTTGCCTTTTTGTCCACTTTAATCTCCTTTGGGTGTCATTAGGCGGGCGCCGTTGGTGGGCGGCTTGGGCGGGCGCTGTTGGCGGGCGGGTGCCATCAAGCGGGCGCGATTGGAACCGTCCCAATTGCATTTCTTCTTATTCCGGTGTTTCTAAAAAGAACCTGCTGCTTTCATTTTTTATTAGGATTGGGTAAAGAACATCCGGCGAAAAATTGCTGTCAACCAATCTTTTTACTTCATCCGGTCTGATATGCATTGCCACCCATCCACTCACAT
>DLYC01000194.1 GCA_003447895.1 Lachnospiraceae bacterium
ACTTCGACTCCGAGGGCGCCATGGTTCCCTCGACCAATTCCTATTCCAACACCAAGGAATTCATCGACTGTATCGCTCCCCTGGTTGCCAAGTATGCGCCCGGCTACAACGTGAAGGCCTACAGCGCGATCATCGCGCAGGCGATCTTGGAGAGCGCCTCCGGCGCATCGAGCCTTGCCAAAAAATACAACAATTTCTTCGGTCTCAAATGCGGAACGCTTTGGACCGGCAAGAGCGTCAATCTCCTCACCGGAGAAGAGTATACGCCCGGAACTTATACGACCATTGCCGCAGACTTCCGGGTTTTCGACAACATGGACGAAGGCGTCAAGGGCTATTTCGAATTCCTCTTTAAGAACAGGACCCGGTACAACAACCTGATCGGAGAGACGGACCCCTACCGGTATCTGCAGAAGATCAAGGACGACGGATACGCCACCTCCAGCAAGTATGTCGAGAACACTTACAACGTCATCAAAAGCTATAACCTGTTCCGCTTCGATCCGTAAAGAGCGCTTTTTCCGTTATGAATTCGGGGGATACAGGACGCAGCTGACTATTTGAAAAGGATGAAGATTATGAAAAGAACTTGTGCTTATTTACTGACTTCCATGATGCTGATCACCACGGTTCCCGCAGCAGTCCCCGCACTGCCTGCTATGGCCGCCGTACACGCCCAGACCCAGGCCGCTTCTGTCTCTTCCGAGAAGGAGTCGCAGAAGTTTGTAACCCGGAGCGGGCAGACCTACTGCCTGAACGAAAACGGGGCAACTGCCAAAGGATGGGTGCAGAAATCCGGCAAGTGGTACTATTTTGACAAAAAGGACGGCCACATGATCACCGGCTGGTTAACGCTTGGAAGCCGCAAGTTCTATCTGAGAAAGAACGGCGTCATGATCGAAGGGCCCTGCTGGTTCAAGCTGGGCGCGAAGAAATACTTCTTCACCCAAAACGGACATGTGCGCTCCGCATGGGAGTCCAAAGGCGGCAAGTGGTACTATATCAACACAAACGGCGATTACGTAAAGAGTAAATGGATCCTTTACGGCGGAAAGTATTATTATCTGACGGCAAGCGGCGCCGCGGCCACAGGGACCAAAACGATCGGCGGAAGAAAATATTCCTTCGACAGCAGCTGTGCCTTGAAGGGCTCCGCGCCGACAGTCGTAAAGGCGGCTGCCAAGGCAGGCTCCTCCTCGGAAACTGCGAAGAAGGCTTCCGACACCGCGAAGAAGACCACGAATACGAAGAGTTCCGCGACAACAAAGGTAACCACAGCGGTGAAGACCGCGACAGAGAAGACCACCGCGGCCAAAGAGACCAGCCCCGCGGATACTTCCAAGACCACTGCCAAGACCTCCGCAGGTTCTTCCGCAAATAAGGCAACGCCCGCTTCCAACGACAGCGGCAAGATCACCAAGGTCACCGGAAAGCTCAATAATGTCTCGGAATCCCGAAGAAAATTTGTCATCGATGTCGCCAATTATGTGCGCAAGTACGCTCCCCAATACGGCATCAAGGTCTACAGCCCGATCATCGCGCAGGCGATCCACGAGAGCGGCTGGGGAGAATCCTCCCTCGCGTGGAAGTATCACAACTACTTCGGCCTCAAGTGCGGAACACTTTGGACCGGCAAGAGCGTCAATCTCGCCACCAAGGAGGAATACTCCGCGGGAACGCTCACGACGATCAGCGCCAACTTCCGCGTGTATGACAACCTCGAGCAGGGAATCAAGGGCTACTTCGAATTCATCCAGCTCCCCAGGTATTCCAACCTGAAGGGCGTCACGAACTGCAGGCAGTACCTGACCAATATCAAGAATGACGGCTATGCCACCGGCTCCCTCTATGTGGATCACACCATGGCACTCGTCGACCTGTACGATCTTACCCAGTTTGATAAGTGATTCAAAGCCGGATCCGCGCGGTCCGAGGCATCCAAAAAAACTTCCGGAAATCTCTGTATTTCCGGAAGTTTTTGGATAATTCTTTTTGCAGTTCTGTTCTATAGTCCCTTTTTACAGTCCCGTCCCGTCGAAGGCCGGTATATAGCTCTGTGACGCCGTCTCCCCGTCCTGCACAAAGCCGTTTGTGATCCCGATCCCGATCGCGTAACTTACGAGCTCGTCGTACTCCTCTTTGGTGAGCTTTCTTCCGAGGTTCGGGTCGCTGATGACCTGCGGCATGGGCGTATACTGGTTCATCAGGCTGATGAAAATATTGTCTCCGTAAGTTGAATACAGATAGTCCAGGATGTCCCTGGAGTCCTCGCCGCAGCCCGGGAGCGCCAGGTGGCGCACAATGACCCCCTTGACCATCAGAGGGTCGTCCGCGTCGTCCTCCGCGTCCAAAGAGGAGGAGCCGTCCGCAAAGAGCGGGCGGGGGCACTGCCTCACCATCTCCGCCAGCGCCTTGGAGGCATACTGGAAGTAATCGGGGGTATGCGAGTAGGCGAGCGAGATCCTGGGAGAGATGTACTTGAAATCGGGAAGCCAGATGTCGACAAGTCCCTCCAGCGCCTTGATGGCGTCGACGCGCTCATAGGCGCCGGTGTTGTAGACAATGGGGATCGTGAGTCCTTCTCTTCTCGCCCTCTCGATCGCGGGAATGATCAGATACAGGTAGTGGGACGCCGTCACGAGATTGATGTTCTCCGCCTCCTGCTCCTGGAGCTCCAGAAAGATCTCCGAGAGCCTTCCCGGCTCCAGCCGCGTTCCGCTCATCGCCTTGGCAATCGCGTAGTTCTGGCAGTATATGCATCCCATATTGCAGCCCGAGAAGAACACCGCCCCGCTTCCCCTCCGTCCTGAGATGACCGGCTCCTCGTCAAAATACAGAGCCGCCCTGGCCGCGTAGAGCTCCGCGGATTCCTTGCAGTAGCCGACCTCTCCCGCCGCCCTGTTCACCCTGCAGCTCCTGGGACAGAGCGTGCAGTCCGTCATATCCATGATATTATCCAAACTCATAGCAATCTTTTCCTCTTTCGCAGTCTTTACAGTCTCCGCGATTGCCGTCCTTAGAAGCAGCAAAAAACTGCTCTCCGCGACGGAACCTTAACACGTTACTGCGCTTACTGCTCCGCCAGGCACCCTCACGGCACATGATAGGGCCCGCTTAGTGCTGCTTTGTTCCCAATCTGACACGGTTCACGGGGAATCATTGCGTAAGACCCAAACTTCATCACAGCAAGCGGCAGGCAGCTGTTAAGGCTCCGTCCCGAAGAGCAGGACGGTTAATAGGGCGCTTCTCGCACCCACACGAGTTAATATAGATGATTCAGAGAATAAAGTCAATCAAAAGATTGCTTTCCGCCCTCTTCTGCTCCGGGATCTCCCGCCCCGGGTACTCCGGATCCGTCCTCTCCGGATCCGTCCTCTCCGGCGGCCTTCTCCTTCTTACGCATCTTGTTTCGCCTTCGCAGGTCTTTAAAAAATCTCTGAAGGATCTCTGTGCACTGCTCCTGCATAAGGCCCGAGTCGACTT
>DLYC01000009.1 GCA_003447895.1 Lachnospiraceae bacterium
CGAGAATGTCCTGTGCCCACGGAACAAGGAGCCACACGACCGTACAGTTCTCATCGGAGACGGCCTTTAAGATCGTCTCAGGTGTGGTTCCGCGAAGAAGAACCGCCTTTCCGCCTGAGACAAGGCTTCCGAACCAGTGCATCTTGGCGCCTGTGTGGTAGAGGGGAGGAATGCAGAGGAAAGTGTCATCCTTCTGCTGTCCGTGGTGGTTCTGCTCCATGATCGCCGCATGCATGAGTCCTGCATGGGTGTGAAGGATCGCCTTCGGGAATCCTGTCGTTCCGGAGGAGAAGTAAATTGCGCCGTAGTCATCATCTGTGACGATCACGCCGGGTGCGGCGCTGGAATAGTTTGCTGTCTGGGAGACGAAATCTTCCGCAAAGGAAGGGCATCCGGGGCCGACATACAAAAGAAGTCTTCTCTTGGAGATATTGTCCGCGATCTCCTCCACACGGCCGATGAACTCAGGTCCGAAGACCAGAACATCTGCTTCCGCAAGCTTGACGCAGTATTCGATCTCATCCGCGCTGTAACGGAAGTTGAGCGGAACCGCGATCGCGCCGGTCTTGAGGACTCCGAAATAGATCGGCAGCCAGTCGAGACAGTTCATCAGAAGAATCGCGACCTTGTCGCCCTTGACGATTCCGCGGGCAATCAGCATGTTTGCTACGCGGTTTGCCTTTTCATTAAAAACAGCCCATGTGATCTCCTGACGGCTCGCTACCTCATGGAGGGGCTGGATCAGTTCATATTCTTTCCAGGTGGTCAGTTTCGGAACCTTGATATCCGGATTTAATTCAACCAGGGCTACATCGTTAGGCCACTGTGACGCGTTTCGCTCTAAAAATTGTGTAATAGGCATACTTTAGTCCTCCTTTTCACTTTGGCAAGTTAAAGTGTAACGCTTTTATGCACGAAAGTCAACCGGAAGTGAGCGGAATTCCCATATTATCAGCGATTATTACAATATCGGAGAATTCTTTACTTTATGATGAGTCCTTTTTTCTTCCGGATCTTCAGAAGTTTCTCAGGGACGCGTTTTCTCCCTCGTCGGACTCCTCAATCCGGCGGATCTCGACAGGGTAAGAGTAGTTGGCATTGACACGCACGTTTACGGTATCTCCGACCTTGTGGCGCATGAGTGCTTTCCCCAGGGGAGACTCAACGCTGATCAGTCCCTTCAGGCTGTCCTGGCGCATTGTGCTGACGAGTATATAGGTCTCTTCCTCATCATCCTCGGGAACGTAGATCGTTACCTTCTTATTAATACCGACCTCATTGCCTTCGGAGTTGTCTTCAATGATCGTCGCGGTTCTGATCATTCTCTCAAGGAAACGGATCCGGCTCTCATTCCGGTTCTTGTCTCTCTTGGCGGCATGATATTCGAAATTCTCGCTCAGGTCGCCCTGGGCCCTTGCCTCTTTGACGATTTCAAGGAGTCTTGGCCTTTCCACCGTTACGCGGTGGTAGATTTCTTCTTCCATTTTCTCAATGTCTTTGCGAGTCAGTTTGTTGTGCATAGTCCACCTCATTTTCTGTCCGGGATCCGTCACTTAGGCAGGATCCCGCATACAAGCAATCATACTACAACCCGCTGCCATGTTGCAAAGAAATTTAGAACCCTTTATAATTGAAATTTGAAAATGCTGATATAAGGCACGAAGAAACGAGAGGTACTATGAATTTCAGAAGTAATAAAGCAAAGAGGATCGCGGCCTGTGTGATCGCCGCAATCCTGGTGCTGGCAATGATCGCGCCGCTTCTTGCGGCCATGTCCTGACGGAAAAAAAGCGCACTTTTTCCGAAGGGACGGTAAATCAATGTAAGTGGATGACTATGAAGCTTAGAGACGGAAAGGCCGGCGCGAATGTGCTTGACCGGTCAGTGTTTAAAAGGATTTCCGCGGCAGGGCTCAGAAAAAGCCGGGTGACGATGAGCGCCGATCCGGTGACGTTTCCCGTTTCTGAGGCAGGTTACCTCGCGGTGATCGCAGCCGTAAACGCGCTGTCAGCGGAAAAGATCATGCCGGAAAGTTTCAGGCCGGTGATCCTTCTTCCTCCCGGAACGGAGGAACAGACACTTCGGAATCTTGTGGATCAGATCAGCCGCGCCTGTATCGCGCAGGGACTCACCATAGAGGGCGGCCACACCGAAGTGACGCGCGCCGTGACGCGGCCTGTCGTGATCGGGACATGCACGGGCATCCCGATTGACGCGCGCAATGACTCTGAGACGGATCACAGCGGGGAACGCTGTGCGGCAAGAGGAAGGGCCCGGATCCAATCGCCCGGTGAGATCATCATGACCAAGTGGGCGGGAATGGAAGGCAGCTGTATTTTGGCCATCGACAGAGAAGAGGCGCTTCGGGAGGTCTTTCCCGGGACGATCCTCATGCGGATGCGCGGACTCCTGGACTATCTGAGCGTGAAAGAGGAGGCGCTTCTGTGCGCGAAGGAAGGGGCGTACTATCTGACAGATCTGTCAGAGGGCGGCATCTACGCGGCGCTTCACAGGCTGTCTGTGAAGTCCGGGAGAGGATTTCGCATCGACCTTACAAAGATTCCGCTTCTTCAGGAGACGATCGAATTTGCCAATCACTATGACCTCGATCCCTATAAAATGAAGTCTATGGGGAGTCTTCTCGCGGTCACAGGCGATGCGGACGGCCTGATCGGGAAGCTTGCGGAGAGAGAGATTCCCGCTGTAAAGATCGGGGAACTTACGGACAATCGTGACAAAATACTCATAAACGGCGAGGAGATCCGCTATCTGGATCTTCCGCAGCCGGATGAACTCTTAAAGATCATGGAGGTTAGTATAAATGAATATGCTGGAAGAAAAGGTTCTGGGAATCATTGAAAAGAACAGCCGCGTCTCCACAAGAGAGATGGCCGTCGTTCTCGGAACAGA
>DLYC01000149.1 GCA_003447895.1 Lachnospiraceae bacterium
GTACCTTGGGATCCTGAGGGAACTCCTCGCCCATCTTCTCAGCGTAGATTGATTTATATTTTGCAATGACGTTCTGAAGATCTTCCGCCTTGAGCTCTGTATCATATACATAGCCGTGCGCTTTCTTCTCTGCTTCCAGAATGCTGTCGAAATAGGTCTTGCTCATTCCCATAACGACGTCTGAGAACATCTGGATGAATCTTCTGTAGGAATCATAGGCAAATCTGGCGTTTCCTGTCTTAGCTGCAAAACCCTTTACGGAGACGTCATTGAGACCAAGGTTCAGGATCGTGTCCATCATGCCGGGCATGGATGCTCTCGCGCCGGAACGGACGGAAACCAGAAGCGGATTCTCCGTGTCGCCGAACTTCTTGCCCTGGACGCCTTCAAGCCACTCCAGTGCCTTGAAGATCTGCTCCTGTGTGTCCTCATTGATCGTCTTGCCGTCGTTGTAGTAATCCGTGCATGCCTCGGTGGAAATGGTGAAACCGTTGGGGATCGGAAGACCGATATTGGTCATCTCCGCAAGGTTCGCGCCTTTTCCTCCAAGGAGATTGCGCATGTCGGCATTACCCTCGTTGAATAGATAAACCCTTTTGCTCATTCATGTACCTCCTTAATATTCAACTCTTTTTAGAGTCGTTACCAAATTGAAAATGCCAAAATACTCCATGCCTTTCTGTTCTTCGCAGTCCGGTATGAAGTTCCGGTATGAAATATATTTGCCCATCCCTTCAGCGCCTGTCCGGCCCCTCCGGTATAAAGCTGTCAAAAATAAAAACGTCAAATTCTCCCGCTGCCCGGCTCAGCTGTTCCTGACTCTGGATGGTCCAGGCAGCAGCCTTTGCCTTGTAAAGCTTTCTGCAAAGTTTCCTGGAGATATTTCCTTCATATAGATGATTGTAAGCGATAAAATCAGGTTTTGACAAGAAGTTTGCGAGAAGAAACTGAAACGGCAGCATGGAGGCCCCTTTGATCGGCGACCGGTACTGCGGCTCATGAATAAAGGAGTCCGACAGCTGCCCCCGCATCACTTCCGGGCGGTGCCTTCTGTACCACAAAAGGATCAGCGGATTGAAGGATTCAATGCAGTAAATGCCTTTGTACCGGCGAAGCATCGGATCCACTTTCTCGCACACTCTCATGTCAAAGTCTTCCGACTTATACTCAACGATCAGGGGCACTCTCCCGCCGACCATCTTCAGAAACTCCTTAAAAGAAGGAATCTTTTCGTCGCTTCCAAGGAGCCTGAATTTCCGGATCTCTTTGAAAGTATAGTCCTTCACAAGCCCCGGCACACCGCACATTCTCGAAAGAGTAAAATCGTGGAAGACGACCGGTACGCCGTCCTTGGTAAGCTGTACGTCCAGCTCGATCCCGTAGCCCGCCTCCACTGCCTTCTCAAAGGCCGCCATGGAATTCTCGGGCGCCATGGAATTGTTGTCGTGAAGTCCTCTGTGCGCAAACAGTTTCTTATGAAAGGGCGCTCCGTCCGGCTTCCCGGTCATCCTCGGCATGATCGCCAAAAGATAGAGCCCGGTGAGAGCCGCCTGCGCCGTCAGAATCCGGCCTGAAATGTTTCTCATGTGTTCCTCTCTGATGCAGATACTCTAAGGACAGTCTATCACTATTTAACATAAAATTCTATCCATTTGCTATAAACCCTTGTGTAAATTCACATACATTTCCGGCTGTGTTTCGCCGTTTGTATCTTTTGACTCAAATGCATTAGTGCCTGCAAATTATTCTGGTTTTATGCTTATAAACAGCTTGCCTCGCCATACTATCTCCGCTATTATTATAAAAGCAGATTTTGATCTGTGTTTTTTGTATGGAATAAAGGAGGCCAAATGATCGCTGCAAACAATGTAACTCTCAGACTCGGAAAGAAAGCTCTGTTCGAGGATGTCAATATTAAATTCACGGAGGGCAACTGCTACGGGATCATCGGCGCGAACGGCGCCGGGAAATCCACTTTCCTCAAGATCCTCAGCGGACAGCTCGAGACCACAAACGGAAACGTTACCATCAGCCAGGGACAGAGACTGTCCTTTCTGGAACAGGACCAGAACAAGTATGACAATCAGGTAGTTCTGGACACGGTCATTCAGGGAAATTCCCGCCTTTATGAGATCATGAAGGAGAAGGACGCTCTGTATATGAAAGAGGACTTCTCCGACGAGGACGGCATAAAGGCCAGTGAACTGGAGACGGAATTTGCCGAGATGAACGGCTGGGAGGCGGAATCCGACGCGGAGTCTCTCCTGAACGGACTCGGCATCGAGACAGAGCTTCACAGCTATCTGATGAGAGAGCTGACCGGCGCGCAGAAGGTCAAGGTGCTGCTTGCCAGGGCGCTGTTCGGAAATCCCGATATCCTGCTCCTCGACGAGCCCACAAACCACCTGGACCTGGACGCCATCGCATGGCTCGAGGAATTTTTGATCAATTTCGAAAATACTGTGATCGTGGTCTCCCACGACCGCTACTTCCTCAACAAGGTCTGCACCTACATCGCGGATATCGACTACGGAAAGATCACCCTCTTTGCCGGAAACTATGATTTCTGGTATGAGTCCTCCCGCCTCCTGATCCGCCAGATGAAGGAAGCCAACAAGAAGAAGGAAGAAAAGATCAAGGAACTGAAGGAGTTCATTTCCCGCTTCTCCGCGAACGCTTCCAAGTCCAAACAGGCGACGAGCCGTAAGCGCGCGCTCGAGAAGATCCAGCTCGAAGAGATCAAGCCCTCAAGCCGCAAGTATCCCTACATCGACTTCCGCCCCGACAGGGAGATCGGAAACGAAGTTCTCACCGTGAGCGGGATCAGCAAGACGATCAACGGCGTCAAGGTACTGGACAATGTATCCTTTGTGGTCGGACACGACGACAAGATTGCTTTCGTCGGAAGCCAGGAACTGGCCAAGACCACACTGTTTGAGATCCTCATGGGAAACATGGAGCCGGACGAGGGAACCTATAAATGGGGCGTGACCACATCCCAGGCATACTTCCAGAAGGACAACACTGAGGAGTTTAAGGGCGAGCTCACGATCACGGAATGGCTGACCGGCTACTCCCCCATCAAGGATGTGACTTATGTGCGCGGATTCCTCGGAAGAATGCTCTTTGCCGGGGACGACGGCGTCAAGAAGATCAACGTTCTCTCCGGTGGTGAGAAGGTCCGCTGCCAGCTCTCCAAGATGATGATCAGCGGCGCCAACTGCCTGATCTTTGACGAGCCCACAAACCACCTGGATATGGAATCCATCTCCGCCCTCAACGAAGGCATGATCAAGTTCCCCGGTGTCGAGCTGATCGCCTGCCGCGACCACCAGGTCGTACAGACTACGGCCAACCGGATCATCGAGATCCTTCCCGACGGAAGCATCATCGACAAGGTCACTACCTACGACGATTATCTGGCAAACAACGCCGACGCGAGAAAGAGAACCATCTACGAGGCGGCGCGCGAAGAGGACAGCAACTGAAAAAAAGGTGTATCGTAAACGATGTTTCCTATCGATCTGCACACACATTCCACCAAATCCGACGGGACCTATACGCCGACCGAGCTGGTCCGCTACGCGGCGCAGAAAGGTCTCAGGGCGATCGCCCTCACAGACCACGACACGACCCAGG
Organism: Lachnospiraceae bacterium; assembly: GCA_003447895.1. Taxonomy (GTDB): domain Bacteria; phylum Bacillota; class Clostridia; order Lachnospirales; family Lachnospiraceae; genus CAG-791. Next base: position 3,640 of record DLYC01000149.1, read on the forward strand.
GCATTGAAGAGGCCATGGCGGCCGCCGAGGCGCTTCGCAATGAATTTCCTGACAGGGCTGTCCCCGAAGTGATCCCGGGCGTCGAGCTCTCCACGGAATATAAGGGCCAGGATATCCACATCATTGGGCTTATGATCGATTGGCAGAGCCGCGAATTTACGGATAAGCTTCAGGAATTCGCAGACGCCAGGATCTACAGAAACCGGAAAATGTGCTCTCTTTTGACAGAGGGAGGGTATCCTGTCCGGTATGAAGATCTTGAAGCCGCAAACCCCGGCACGGTCATCACCCGGGCGCACCTTGCGCATTATCTCCTTGACTGCGGGATGGTCTCCTCCATAGACGAGGCCTTTCGCAGACTGATCGGCGATGACTGCCCCTACTTCGTCAGCAGGGAGAAAATATCGCCGCACGACGCCGTCCGCTTCCTCTTAAAGTTCGGAGGCGTCCCCATCCTCGCCCATCCCATGCAGTACAAAATGAGCGATCCGGACCTGAATGTGCTCGTCTCCTCTCTCTCCGGGCTGGGACTTGCCGGCATTGAGATCTATTACTCCACCCACAAGCCCGCCGATACCGCGTATCTTTCAAAGATCGCCGAAAGGTACGGACTTTTGCCGAGCGGCGGAAGCGACTTTCACGGGGCGCGGAAGAAGAACCTGGACCTGGGCTGCGGCTACGGACATCTCTACGTCCCGGACTCACTTCTTCCCCCCATCCGAAAGAAAGCGCAGAAAATCCGGGAAGCGCTCTGAGACAGCGCGTTCCCGGCCGTTCCGGGCGATGCGCTCTGCCCTTCATGCCCCCTGCAGGTCCACGATCTTCTCCTCAAACTGCCTTGTATAGAGGGAATAGTAGTAACCTCTCTTTTTCATGAGCGAGCTGT
>DLYC01000046.1 GCA_003447895.1 Lachnospiraceae bacterium
GGGACTTGTCCTCCTCGTGAAGGCTGACCGGAAGGCCGAGCGCCTTCGCCTGACGAAGGGCCTCTTCGAGAAGGCGGCTGTCCATGATCGGAAGCCCGTCGTCCGTAAACCCTGCCGCGCCGCACTCTGCCAGCGCCGCGAGGTCTGCGAGCGTCTCTCCGGCCATGCCCTTTGTGACATTGGCGCAGCTGTACAGATGGACCGGAAGATTTCTTCCCCGCTCGAGAATGTCCCGAAGGATCGGGACGTCATCGACGGGAGGATTTGTATTGGCCATCAGGATGATGGAAGTGTAGCCTCCCTTGACAGCGGCCGCCGCGCCGGAAGTGAGGTCCTCCTTGTGCGTAAAGCCGGGATCCCTGAAATGGGAGTGCGTGTCGATAAGGCCCGGGCACGCGACCAGCCCTGAGGCATCCAGAACGCGGGCTCCCTCGGGAGCTGTCTGGTTCTTCTCTATTTTGGCAAAGCGGCCGTCGCGGATCAGGATGTCGGTGCGCCCCTCTGTGCCGGAGGCGGGATCAATGAGATAGCAGTTTCGGATCAAAAGCATGCGTTTTCCTCCCCTTTGTTGCCGGTGATCGGGATGATTCCAGTATACCATGAGGCGGCACGGTGGCAGAATCGAAATTATCTGTTATAATTAATTTGAGGGACTGACACCACATTTTAAAGTGCCGGCCCCTAAAGAACTTAAGAAACAGAGAGGATATTTTTATGTGGGTTTTTCGTGTGCTGATCGCACTTTTATTCGCGGCGCTGATCATCCTGATCGACCTTCCGCTTCACCTGATCACCTCACTGATCGAGAAGGTGAGCCCGGGCTCCTGCACGAACTTCAGGCATGCCTACGCGAGGTTCGCGATGAAGGGTATCTGGCTCCTTGCAGGCGGAAGGGCGACAGTCATAGGTCTTGAGAAGGTTCCCACGGACCGCCCGGTCCTGTTCGTCGGAAACCACAGAAGCATTTTCGACATCATTCTGGCGGGTTCCCTGATCCGGTATCCGGTCGGATTCGTTGCCAAGAAGGAGCTTCAGGGGACACCGATCACACTGATCATGGAGGAGATCCATTGTCTCTTCCTGGACCGCGAGGATCCCCGGCAGGGACTTAAGACGATCCTCAAGGCGATCGATTATGTGAAGGAAGGCATTTCCATGTTCATCTTCCCGGAGGGAACAAGGTGCAGGGAGGAGGGCAAATTTCTCCCCTTTCACGCCGGCAGCTTCAAAATAGCGACAAAGGCCAAGGTCCCGGTGGTTCCCGTCACGCTTGTGGGAATGGGAGATCTCTTCGAGGACCACTATCCAAGGCTCAAGTGGGCGCCTGTGGCGATCGAATTCGGAGATCCCATCGAGACGGCTGACCTGGACAGAAACGGTCAGAAGGAGCTCCCGGACAAGGTCAGGGGAATCATGGAGGAGACATACCGAAAAAACAGTGAAATGCTCTTTGGAAGCAAAGAGCAAAGAATGGAACGAGGCGTATGAAAAAAAAGACGACAATGACAGTGACCGATATGAGGTGCCTTGCGGAAGGGATCTTCAGCATGACGCTTCAGTATCCGGAAGGAGAGGAGCCCCGCGACGTGAAACCCGGCCAGTTCGCGGGAATTTACACAAAGGACAGATCGATGCTCCTTCCAAGGCCGATCAGTATCTGCAGATGGGACCCTGACAGGCGGCAGCTGCGCTTTGTCTTTCGGACAGCCGGCGCCGGAACCTGCTCGCTTTCGAAAGCGAAGGCAGGGGACTGCCTGGATATGCTCGGCATCCTTGGAAACGGCTACGACCTGAGCGCGCTCGCGGGAAAGAGAGTGCTTCTTCTCGGCGGGGGAATCGGGATTCCGCCCATGCTGGAACTTGCCGCTTCCCTGTCCGGACTTCCCGGAACGGAAGTGACCGCGGCGATGGGCTACCGCGACAGCAGCCTTTTCCTCGCGGAGGAACTGGGGAAACACGCGAAGCTTCTGATCGCCACAGAGGACGGAAGCGTCGGAACAAGGGGAAATGTCCTGGACGCGGTCCGTGAGAACGGCGTTGTGGCAGATGTCGTGTGCGCATGCGGCCCCCTTCCCATGCTGAGGGCTGTGAAGGAATTCGCGAAGGAGCGGGGAATCCCCGCCTATCTTTCCCTGGAGGAGAGAATGGCCTGCGGCATCGGCGTATGCCTGGGATGCGTGACAAGAACGACCGGGATCGACAGCCACTCCGGCGTGCGAAACGCGAGAATCTGCACGGAAGGCCCTGTCTTTAAAGCGGAGGAGGTGGAGATCTGATGGACAAGAGGATAGTTGGCATGAAGGCACCGGGCCTCGGGGCGGCAGCCTGTGACGGGACAAGTGAAGCGGCGAAACCGGACATGTCTGTCGAGATCGCAGGCGTTGTCTTAAAAAACCCCGTGATGACAGCTTCCGGCACATTCGGCTCCGGCATGGAGTACGCCGAATTTGTCGACCTCAATAAGCTCGGCGCGGTGGTCACAAAGGGTGTCGCGGACGTGCCGTGGGAGGGAAATCCGACGCCGCGCGTCGCGGAAGTGTACGGCGGCATGCTCAACGCGATCGGACTTCAGAACCCCGGAATCGATGTCTTTATCGAGAGGGACCTCGCTTTTTTGGCCGGATTTGATACGAAAGTGATCGTGAATGTCTGCGGACACACGGAAGAGGAATATCTCCGGGTGGTGGAACGCCTTGCGGACCAGCCGGTGGATATGCTGGAGATCAACGTCTCCTGCCCCAATGTGAAACAGGGGGCCATCCAGTTCGGACAGGACCCCAAGTGCCTCGAGGACATCACAAGAAAGATCAAACGCGTCGCGAAGCAGCCGGTGATCATGAAGCTTACGCCCAATGTGACGGATATTGCGGTGATGGCGCGCGCGGCGGAGGCGGGGGGCGCAGACGCGATCTCTCTCATCAACACCCTGATGGGGATGAAGATTGACGTAGAAAAGAGAAAATTTGTACTGGCCAACAGGACAGGAGGCCTGTCGGGACCTGCCATTAAGCCCATCGCGGTCAGGATGGTGTGGCAGGCGTCGCAGGCAGTCACTATACCGGTCATCGGAATGGGCGGCATCGCTTCCGCGGAGGATGCGGTGGAGTTCATGCTGGCAGGCGCATCGGCAGTTGCAGTTGGAGCAATGAATTTCCATGACCCTTATCTGACACAAAAAGTGGTGGACGGCATGGAACAGTATCTGCTCAGACACAAGATAAAGACAGCGAGAGAACTGACAGGAGCCGTGATATGAGAAAAAATACGCAGACAGCTTATGCCAAGATCAACCTGAGCCTCGATATCCTTGGCCGTCTGGAGAATGGTTATCACATCGTGAAGATGGTGATGCAGACGATCGACCTGAGTGATGTGCTGGTCTTTGAGACCGAGGACAGGGAATGTCCGGGCTCAATGGAGATCACTTTTACATCAGACAGCGGGGATATCCCGGCGGGAGAGGACAACCTGATCGTCCGCGCGGTCCGACGGATGGAGGCAAAATACAGAATCCGAAAGGATCTTCGGATCACCTTAAAGAAGAGAATTCCCATCGCGGCCGGCATGGCCGGGGGCAGCACGGACGCGGCGGCGGCCCTTCGCGCGGTGAGAGACCTCTTTGTGCCGCAGGTCAGTGACGGCGAACTTCAGAAGATCGGAGTCACACTGGGCGCGGATATTCCGTACTGTGTTACCGGAGGGACGCAGCTGTCCGAGGGGATCGGCGAAGTGCTGACCGTACTTCCCGACGCGCCGCAGTGCGGGCTTGTGATCATAAAGCCGCCGGTCGGCGTCTCCACGGCGGAGGTTTACAAAAGATACGACAGCCTGGAAAATGTGGAGCACCCCGACATCGAGGCGCAGATCGGGGCAATCACGCGGGGAGACCTGGCCGGCATGGCCGCGACCTGTGCCAATGTTCTCGAAGAGGTGACCGGCGCCCTGTACCCCCGGATCGGGGAGATCGAGAAATTCTTTATGGAAGAGGGCGCGCTGACAGCGAAGATGTCCGGGAGCGGACCTACCGTGTTCGCTGTGTTTGAAAATGAAGAGCAGTCAGTGAGAGCCGCGGAAAAATTCCGAAAGGAAGGCAGCAGGAAAGACAGCTGTGAGGTGATCCCCTGCAGGTTTGTCTACAACATTCAGTAAAGTCCGGAGTTTTACGTAAAGTCCGGATTCAGCATGGAGGGAACAATGGGAGAAGACAGTTTAAAGAACGCATCGATGACTATGACAGAGGAGCAGCAGTCCATGCCTCTGAGAGACTCCGTCTTCTTGCAGCTTCGAAAGGCGATCCTGACAGGAAAGATCAAACCGGGGGAGAGGCTTACGGAAGTAAAGCTCGGCAGGATCCTCGGAACCAGCCGCACTCCGATCAGGGAAGCGATCAGAATGCTCGAGGAGGACGGCCTTGCCATCATCGTTCCCGGCAGCGGGGCGAGAGTGGCCCGCATGACCGTCAAGGACCTTCAGGAGGTGATGGAGATCCGAAGCGCGCTCGAGCAGCTCAGCGCCGGCCTCGCCGCGCAGAGGAGCAACGCGGAGGAGAAGGAGAAGATCCGGGAAGCCTGCAATGATTTCGCCAAAAGCACGCAGGCCGGCGATATCCTTGTGATCGCGGAAGCAGACGTGCGCTTCCATGACCTGATCCTCGCGGCTGCCAAAAATCAGAAGCTGGGCGGTATTTTGAACAGCCTTGCGGACAGCATCTACCGCTACCGGTATGAGTACATTCAGGATGACGGGCATTATGAGCACCTGATCGAGGAACACAACGAGATCTGTGGCGCGATCGGACGCGGAGACAGAGAGGCGGCGGAGAAGGCCGCGAGAAACCACATTGAGCGCCAGTGGAATTACATCAGAGAGCAGCTTCTTGCTGAGGACGGAGACAGGGATTCTTGAAAACGGAAGTTTGGCTGACCGTGACCGGTGAGCAGAGAGATACGGACGGGCGCAGCGACCGGAATGAGGGCCGGCACCGCGCATCTTATGAATATGCGGGCGGGGTTCACATCTTCGAATACGAGGAGAGGGACCCTGACAGCGGAGCCGTGACCGGTTCCAGAATGGAGATCACAGAGTCCTCGTGGACGATCACAAGAAGCGGGGCGCTGAGGACAGTCATGGAGTTCGCGCCGGGGGATGAGAAGAACTGCGAGTATGACACAGTGTTTGGCTCTATCCCGATGACGATCGTCACCTCGCGCATGGGAATGCGAAAGTCCGGGGACAGATTCCGGGCAAGGGTCAGTTACAGCCTCCGCTTCGGCGGGGGAGAGCCCATGGACTGCGCCGTGATGATCAAGGCGGAACCGATCTGACCGGAATACAGGCATAAAAAGTGCCGGGCACTGTAAGATTCTCAATAACCTGAGCGGGGTTACGGAAGATCTTACAGTACCCGGCACTTTTCGTTTTTATTTGACGGGCTTGGCGCCTGCCTTCTCCTGCAGCTTGTCCATCTGTCTGCGGAACCAGCTCTTCTTGACTGTGGTGTCAGCCGTGAGCTTCTGTCCGCGGATGCCCTTGACTTCTACAATGTAGATGCCGCTTACCATCGCCTTCACCTGCTTCTTGACGGGGATCAGATCAAAGATCTTGTCGTCAGCGATGAGGTTATAGAACTGCGGGCCGACCTTGGCCTTTACGATCGGCACCTTGGAGCGGCGGGCATACCAGGGCGTCTGTTTGATCACTTCCTCGGGAAGCCCGGACTCTTTGAGCTTGAGCCTCTTCTTGTCAATGACGAGCAGTGTCACAGGCTGCTTGTTGGCCTGAATGCGTTCATTCTGCTCCTCCTGCTGTTTCTGAAGGCGTTTTCCGAGAAAATACAGCGCCACCAGAACACCGATCAGGATCGCCAGAATCACCAATAATACAATCGTTCCTGTCTTCAAATCGGAATCCTCCTGCAAAATATACGTTCCATAGCATTTTATCATTGAATGAAATGCATGGCAACATTCGAATTTGAAAAGAAAACGGCTTAAAAGCTTTTAAGAATCAGCGCAGTGTGATAAACTGTATTAGCTATTTTGCAAATAAGAGGGCTTAAAGAGGGGGCACACTCAGAAAGGCAGAAGAGGAATGAAGAAAAGACTGATAGCAGTGATGATGACAGCATTATTTGCTGCCGGCTGCGTGACCGGATGCGGTTCGGGTACCGGTGCCGCGACGGAGGCAGCCACAGAAGCTACCACTGAGGCGGCTTCCGCGGAAGTTGCACTCGAGGAAGAGTGGATGAACGATCCTACAGCGTATATGACAGGGATCACAGCCTCTGATTATGTGGACATCCCGGCGGATTATTCGGCGCTGACCGTAGAGGTCGAGCCCGCGAGGGAAGTTACGGACGAGGAGGTCGACTCCCTGATCGACGGACAGCTCCAGACAGACAGGGAGCTTCGGGAAGTGACCGGAAGAACGATCGTCCGGGAAGGCGACGTCGTCAATATCGATTATGTGGGAAGGATCAACGGCGAAGAGTTTGACGGCGGAAGTGACGAGAACTATGATCTCGAGATCGGCTCCGGAAGCTTCATCGCGGGATTTGAGGAAGGCCTGATCGATCAGAAGGTCGGCGACACAGTCACTCTGGAACTGACATTCCCCGAGGACTACGGCGATTCCACCAAGGCCGGCGTAGACGCGGAGTTCGATGTGACGATCAATATGATCCAGGAATATGTGGTGCCCCAGCTGACCGATGAATATGTCACCAATCTCGGTATCACGGACGAGTTCGGAAATGTCATCAGCACAACCGATGACTTCAGGACCTATGTGAGAAATTACCTGATCGAGTCCAATGAGAGTGAGTATACCCAGAAGCTCGAGGCGGCGATCCGGAACGCGATCTATGAAAAGAGCACCTTTAAAAAGGATCCGCCGGCCGCTATGGTCGAGAGAATGAATGATTCCATGACACAGGAACTCACGGCCTTTGCTATGCAGAATTACCAGGTCGATCTTTTGACCTACATGCAGATCGCCTACAATTCGACAGAGGAGACCTATCAGCAGGACATCCGTGACATGGCCGTGGAAGGTGTCAAGAAGAACATCATGCTGAAGGCGATCGGGGACAAGGAGCAGCTGAGCCTTACGGACGACGAATTCCAGGCGGAACTGGAGAAGGCGATCAGCAATACCGAGGGGTACACCTCCGAATCCGATGTCTCCAATGACGACATCCAGTCCTACAGAGAGCTCCTTGACAAGAGAAAGGTCATGGAATTTTTAAAGAGCAAGACAACCGTAGTGAATCCTTCCCAGCCGGAGGAGGGGTATACAAGTTATACAGCCGCACCGGCCGACGCGGAAGTGAATCAGTAAAGAAAATGATCAGTAAAGGAATGGGGAAATAAGACTATGAGACAGGATTATCAGCTCGTGACAGTGCGCGGGCTCATGGACAGCAAAGAGAGTTACGCAGATAAGACGGTGACAGTCGGCGGATGGATCCGCAACAACCGGGACTCCAAAGCCATCGGCTTCATCGCGCTTGCAGACGGTTCCTGCTTCCAGAATCTGCAGCTGGTTTACAGTAAGGATCTGGAAAACTTCGCGGAGGTCGCGAAGATGAATGTTGGCACTGCGATCATCGCCACAGGCCGGATCGTGCTGACGCCTAATGCCAAGCAGCCTCTGGAGATGCAGGTGGAAAAGATCGAGCTCGAGGGAGGATCCACCTCGGATTACCCTCTTCAGAAGAAGCGCCACAGCTTTGAGTATCTGAGAACGATCCCGCACCTTCGTCCCCGCACCAACACATTTGCGGCTACATACCGCGTGCGTTCCCTGATCGCCTATGCGATCCACTCCTTCTTCATGGAGAGAGGGTTCGTCTATGTGCACTCCCCCATCATCACGGGAAGTGACGCGGAAGGCGCCGGCGAGATGTTCCAGGTGACGACCCTTCCTCTGGACGAGCTTCCGCTCACCGAGGACGGCAAGGTCGACTACTCCAAGGATTTCTTCGGAAAACCCACAAACCTCACGGTCAGCGGACAGCTCGATGTCGAGACATTCGCGTTCGCGTTCAGAGATGTCTACACCTTCGGTCCCACCTTCCGCGCGGAGAAGTCCAATACGACCCGCCACGCAGCGGAGTTCTGGATGATCGAGCCCG
>DLYC01000098.1 GCA_003447895.1 Lachnospiraceae bacterium
GGTCGACCGGCCTTGTGGGATCCGCTTCTCTGATCTTTTCCGTGAGCCTTAGCGCATCGAACTGTCCCCAGCCCTCATTGAAGGGAACCCACATGCCGATACAGGGATAGCTGTACAGCTGCCGGATCATGCGCACCAGGTCCCTCTCAAACCGCTTTCTCGCCTTCTCGTCCTCTCTGGCGAGGAGTTTGTAATGGTCGTCCCGGAGGTGCTTTCCGATCGCAGGAAAGATCGTCGGAAGATAGGTCTCCAGGAGCTTGGGGACCGGTCCTCCGCCGTTCACCATGTCCTGCCACACCACCATTCCTATGCGGTCGCAGTGGTAATACCACCGGGCCGGCTCTATTTTGACATGCTTGCGGAGCATGTTGAAGCCCAGTTCCTTCATCTGCCGGATGTCATAGACGAGCGCCTCGTCGTCCGGCGGTGTCATCAGGGTCTCCGGCCAGTAGCCCTGATCCAGGATTCCGTTGAAGAAATACGGTTTGCCGTTTAGAAGAAGGCGGGCCTTCCCGTCCCCGTCCGTTCCCGTCCCGAATGTCCGCATGGCAAAATAGCTCCGGACAGCGTCTTCTCCCGCCTCGATCCGCAGGGAGTAGAGCGCGGGGTCTTCAGGGCTCCACAGGCGCGGCTCCCGCACCGGAACGCGCACCTTCATGTGCCGGGTAAGGGGGGCCGATACGGACTCCCCGGTCTCTTCGACCGTGATCCTGACCTCCTCGCTACCGGAAGGAGCCTTGGAAAAGTTCATCTCGAGCTCCACCGCTTCCTCCTCGGGAACCGGCGTGATCCGGAGATCTTTCAGATACGTCTCGGGCACCGTCTCGAGCCACACGGTCTGCCAGATCCCGCTCTGCGCGTGGTAATACATGCCGCCGGGCTCCAGCGTCTGCTTTCCGCGGCACTCGTTTCCCTCATCGGTGTCATCCCGGACAAAGACCTTGAGCTCATTTGGCCCTTTACGGACAAGCGCCGTCACGTCCATCTCAAAGGCCAGATAGCCGTTTCGATGGCGTCCGGCCTCCTCCCCGTTCCAGTACACCACGCAGCGCTCATCCACCGCGCCGAAGTGCAGGATCAGGCGTCTCCCCTCCGGCACCTGCAGGTCCTCCAGCACTTTCCTGTACCAGAGCGTCTCCCCGGGAAGGAGCGTTCGGCCGACACCGGAGCGCTTTGTCTCCGGGGAAAAGGGCACCAGGATCTTTCCGTCGGCCTCCGCCTCCGAAGCCTTTCCGGCCTTTGCCGCCGGGCAGATGCCGTAGTCCCACCAGCCGTTCAGGCAGGTCCACTCCTCTCTCTGAAGCTGCGGCCTTGGATACTCCGGAAGCGGAACCGCATTCGGCCCGTCATCCGCCTTCTCACTCCAGACCGTGCACAGCTCCCGGACCACGGACTGCTCTTTTCTCCCAATCTGTAAAGAGGACAACGCATCCTTAAGTCTCATGTCCGACCTCCTTTTTTCCCGCCGCCAATATGCCTTAAGACTCCCTGACCGCCTGCCGTTACAGGCAGTCTGTACACAGTATAACACAGGTGGATGCTTTCACGCCTCTGCGTGCGGTGTGTTGCGGAAACTTTCTGAAAGGAACCTTTGACAGGGAGCGCCCGTGACGCGCAAACCAAAAGAGAGAGCCCGTGAAGGCTCTCTCCTCTGATCGTCCGCGGGTCCCTGACGGTTCCCTTTTTCAATTTCTTATTTTTTATGCCTTTTGCTGTAATCCTGCCGGATCTCCGCAAACATGTCCTCTCCGTCAAATGCGTCCGACATTTCCTGCGCGGATGCCGACATCCTCGCGCAGCTCACGACTCTGGACATGGTCTCATAGTTGAGCCTTGTCCCCCGGCTGTCATTTTCATAGTTCACGGCGCGGTTTGCCCGGATCCCGAATCTTCCGGCTTCCCTCACGGCGTCGATGTTCGCGCCGAGGAACATGAACTCCCAGTGATCCCTTTCTTTCCGGTTCTCCACCATCCGGCGCACCTGCTCGTAGGTAAACCTGCGGCTCGCGTTCTCCATCCCGTCTGTCGTGATGATAAAGAGTGTCTTCTCCGGGACATCCTCCTCCCGGGCATATTTATGAACATTGCCGATGTGCTCGATCGCTCCGCCGAAAGCATCCAGCAGGGCGGTGCATCCACGGACATAATACTGTCTGTCGTTCATCGGCTCCACTTTCCGGATGTCTTCGCGGTCATAGAGAACCTCTGTCCTGTCGTCGAAGAGAATGACGGAGACGTAAGCTTCGCCCTCCTCTTTCTTCTGCTTTTCCAAAAGGCTGTTGAAACCACCGATCGTATCCGCCTCAAGGCCGGACATGGACCCGCTTCTGTCAAGAATGAATACCAGCTCTGTTAAACCCTTTCTCATATTGCCCTCACTTTCCGCTGCTGTGCAGCTGTGCTCTGTTTCTGTTGTGAGACCAGTATAGCAGGCGGTATTCTCAAAAGGGTCGCCCTGCGGGCGACCCTGTACTTTTGGCGAAATATTTCCGCGATCAGCTGATAATGCACGGAAGCCCGTATTCTTCCAGCTGAATATCCAGTTCGATCATGTCATAGATCTCATTCTCTATAAAGTAGGAGAAGATGACATCTGTCTTGTCGCAGGGCGAAAGGGCATAGCCGGCTCTGGCCAGAAGGTCCTTCGTTTCATCCAGGCTGAGCTTTGCGCCCACGCAGAGGCAGAGCGCCGTCAGTTTCTGCGGATGATAGTCCGGATTGTTCTTTATTTTGGAGAACACTTTCTTGTCGACGATTGCCCTCTTGTAGACCTCTGCGTTCTCCATTCCCTTCTGCTCGATCAGATACAGCAGGTACTGGGGAAACGTGTCGGACAAGTGGCGCATGCGCTCTGCCAGCTTCTTCTCCAGCCTCTCGACCGCCTCTTCCCGGTCTTCGAGCCGCTCCTGCTTCAGCGCATTCCCTATGGGAATCCGCCAGCGGCCGCTCTCTGCGCTCCGGCGCGGCTTCGCGTCGTACAAAGCCTTCTCCGGACTCCCGAGGACATCCGCCGTGTGCTCCGGCGCACTATACGAAGCGCGCGGCCTGTTGTAGAAGTTTGTGTACTCCTCCCCGCTTCTTTCCTCCACATAGTGGCGGTCTATGTACGCTTTCAGATCCGGATAGAGATTTCTTCCCATCCCGGTCGCGGCATCATCAAATACCACCAGATAGATCTGCATCTTAGCGTGAAGAAGAAAAGCATGGATCTCGTCCACCGCGATCCGCATTCCCTCTTCCTTGGGATAGCCGAATCCGCCTGTCGAGATCAGGGGGATGGCGACGGACCGGATCCCGTACTCCGCGGCCAGAAGAAGGCTCTTTCTGTAACAGGAGCGAAGAAGTGCCTCCTCGCCGTGCCTTCCGTCCTCATAGTGAGGGCTCACGGCATGGATGATATAGTTTGCCGGAAGGCTGAACCCCGGTGTGATGAACACCTCTCCCTCCGGAACTCTTCCGATCTTCTTTCTCCGATAGGCAAGAAGCTGTGTAAATCCGGCCGCTTTGTAGATCGCGTAATCACATCCGGATCCCACCGTCGGGGCCTCATTCGCCGTATTGACGATCGCCTCCGTCTCCATCTTCGTGATATCGTTTCGGACAATTTTAAAAGGCACAGCTTCCTCCTTTCCGCCATACTGCTCTCCGGTGCCTGACCTTCCGCCTGTCCCCTGTTCATCCCCTCATCTTCGCCCGGCCAAAAGATTGAGCCACTCCTCTTTCTCCCTCCCCGGGCGCACGTCCTGCGTGATCCAGGTCTCAGGGGACATCAGTTCCTGGATCTCTTCCCAGAAATCCGCCAGCGTCTCTTCCGTAAAATATGTGAAATACCGGCCGCCTCTCACTCCCTCGAAAGTTCCGTATTTGAAGGAGGTATAGAGCGTTCCCCCCGGTTTAAGCGCCGCCGAGATCTTCTTAAGGACCTGCCGGAGTTCCTCTTTGGGCAGATGGAGGATCGAGGCGCAGGCCCAGATTCCGTCATACGTATTCTCCGCGGCCAGCTCCTCGAACAGCATCTGACGGACAGGGATACCGGTGTACTCCGACGCGAGCGCACAAAGCTTCGGCGAGCCGTCCACCGCGTCCACCGCATAACCCGCCTCCAGAAAGGCTTTCGTATCCCGCCCGGAGCCGCATCCGAAATCCAGGATGCGGGCCGGGAAGGGGAGCCTTGAAAGGAACCGGCTTCTCGCGTCATTCATATCCGCCAGAACCGTTCCCGAAGTGAAGCTCTCCGCATTTTTCTCATAAAAATCCAGCGTTTCGTCCTGTCGTCCCATTGCCTCTCCTTCCTGCGCTCTCTGTCCGCGCGTCCGCCCCTGCCGTGCGCCTCTGCGGCTTAGAGGCGGGGACTGATTGCTGCGGTTCAGGCAGCGGGGGAAAGCGCTTCCTCCTCTGCCTCATTTCCGGCAGGATCCGCGGTCTCCTCCACAGCGGGTTCCTCCGCCGCTTCCGCTGTCTGCCCTTCCGAAGCCTCCTCCGGCGCTGTCTGCGGAACGACCTTCACGGCGCCGTCCCCGTAAATGGCGGCAAAGTCATTTTTCATCGACACGGTCGTAAACCCAAGGTCCGCGCACTCTTTGGCAAAAGATTCCGCCACATCGGGCTTTCCGTAGTCGCGCTCTGTGTCATCACAAAGGAGCATGTAGGCCTGTCCGCCGTTCTGCACGGCATACTGTCCCATCGCGAGGTCTCCGGAGCTGTTTCCGAATACCAGAACCGGGGCCGCGCCGATCTCGTTGACGATGGAGAAAACCTTGTTGGTCTTCTGGTTTTTGACCACAAGATTTCCTTCCATGATGACCTGATCCTCCGGCGCGTAGGTGTATTTGCGGCCGTCCTTGTCGCCCTGTCCCGTTGCCGCGAGCGAGAAGGTGCTTCCGATCACGCGGTAGGAGGGAACCCACTGATCCAGTTTCCCCTTGATCAGCTCTCTCACGATCGTCCGCTCGGAACCGCTGCTGATAAACACGGTAAATCCATGCTCAGAGAGGTATTGGACCAGCGCTGTCATCGGCTTGTAGAAGCCCTCCGCGTAGGTCATTCCCTCGAAGCCGTACGCGGGCTCTTTCATATATTCACGGATGTAGGCGCTGTACTCCTCATGCGTAAGGCCCTTAAACATCTCCGCGGAGCACTGGGCTGAAGACAGCTTGGAGTCCGGCTCTGGCTCAAAGTTCAAGAGCGCGTCCTCCAGGGTTTTCGCATATTCCCTGATCTCGGCGGGCGCCTCGTACGTGTCGTCATGAAGCGCGCGGTGCATCATCAGGCAGGTGTCGAAGTAGGTGGGATACAGTTCCCCGTACAGTGTGCCGTCGAAGTCAAATACGGCGATCCTCTCTTCTTCCGGTATGAAGCGCTCCGAAGATTCCTCCGTGACGGCCTTTACGTAAGATACGATCGATGCCGCGGCGGCGGAGTCCTCCGTCCAGTAGGGAATTGTGTCTTCCGCGGCCTGCTGCGCTTCGCCGTCCTCTTTCGGTTCCTCTGCCGCCGGCTCTTCCGCGGACGGATCCTCTGCCGCCGGTTCCTCTGCCGCCGGCTCTTCCGCTGTCACCGCCGATGCCTCCGCGGCTTCCCCCTTGTTCTGCTCTGTATTTTGACCGGCTCCTCCGCATGCGGTTGCCGTCAGCACAACTGCCGTGAGAAGCCCTGCGATCAGTCTCTTCATCATTGCCTCCAATCCTTTTTATGTTCTATGGTCATACTAGATTATACTGCTTGTCCTTTCTCTTTCCATGCCGGAATTTCTCACAGCGCCTTCCGGTCCGCCTCCGTATCCGCAGGTCCCGGATCGCCGATCATCGCCTCCACATTTTCCTCTGTGGGCGGTGTGCTGTAGGGCCACTCGATCAGCCGCACATGGTTCTCCTCGCACAGCTGCCTCTTCACGCGGTCCAGCTCCTTCCGCTGCTGCAGCGCGTCTTCGCCTCCGAAGAAGTCCACCGGGCGGTAATGCTGGATCCCCTGATATTCGATCGCAGTCTGAAGAGACGGGATGAACAGATCCAGGCTCTGCCGGCCGAGCCAGCCAGGCCTGTGCTGGTACAGCGTATCCGGATAGCGGCTTCTGACGGCGTGAAACAAGGTCAGTTCATGCTTCCACTTGGGCTTTATCACGCCCTCGGCCGTGAGCCTTGTCCGGATCCGTGTTCTCTCCATCCGCCAGTCCGTCTTCAGGCCGTCCTTCTCCTCGTACATGGCTATGTCCGCGTACCACCAGTGAAAGAAAGGCATGATCACTTCTGTGAGATTCCGAAACAGCTCCAGTTCGGACGAGAAGTACCCGCACTCCAGGATGTGCTCAATATTCCTTCTCACATAAACGGTCTTTACCGGATTGTGGTAATGGGGAAGGTTCCCCTGGTACCTGGCGATCCGGTCCGGCAGATACGGCGACCGGAGGACGATCCCGTCTTCCCACAGATGGTTCTGATACCAGGGAAGAGAATAGTCATAAAGGGAATAGCCGCCGTAGAGGTCCTCAGAAGGGTTGGTGTAGAGAAGATGGAACATCAACAGGACATCGTCCATATTTTTCTTGTCAAAAACCGCCAGATAGTGCACCTTCTCCTCATCGGGAAAGAGGTTCCTTATCGGATGGAACTGCTCTGCCCTCTTACAGACTTCCGTGATCACAAAGAACTGGGAGATAAAGCTTTCGGGGAACAAAAAGCAGGCCTTGCGGTCCGTGTCCAGCCCCTCAAACTGTCCCAGAAAAGCTTCCACATAGGGGTTTCCGGAAAGCGCCGGTGCCCTGTTGATCAGCTCCATGGTCGCGTAGCGGTAGGGAAGATCCGACCATGACAGCTGCACCAGAAAGCGCTCGTAGTGGTTCTCTTCATACTCGCCTCTGACATCATCGAAGTCCTTTTGATAAGACTCGTGCTCTGTCAGAAGCGCTTCCAGCGTCGCGAAAGTCTCCCTCTCTCTGTATTTGGGATAGCGCTCCCAAAGCATCAAAAGCCGGTCAAAAGATTGAACGGCCGGCATTTTCTCATGGACCGGCGGGTACATACGCATACTTACAAATCCTCCTCGCCGACGCTGCCGGAGCATCGGCCCGCAGAGCAGATATCGGATCTCCGTGTATAGCAACATTATATACCAGTTTTCCGAAATCCTGAAACTTTAAGAAAAGGGAAGGCACTTTTCCGTGATAAAAGATTCCTGTATAATGATTCAAGGCTCTCCTTTTGAGCCGCCGCGCCGCAGACTTTTCTTTGCCGCGCCGCGGCATTTCGTCCGCCGCACCCAAAAATGTCCACAGAGGTTTTATCGTGTCCAAGATAAAGAGCTACTGGCTCGGCCTGTCGATCGGCTCGAAGATGCGGGTGTTTGTCATTCTGCTTCTTCTTGTCATCATTTCTGCCGCCGGTTTCAACTTTTATACGCTCCAGTTCTCCGCGGGAGATGTCAGTCAGATCCTGAATGAAATCTCCCGCTGCGAGTCCGCGCAGGATGCCATGCAGTCCGAAGAGGAGGCCTTTCGCACTTATGTGCGCACGCCCTCCGGAGATACTCTCAAAACCCTCAACGAGGCAGTCAGCCACTGCCGCAGCACGATCCTCCTTCTTCCCTACAATTACGAGGAGATCGGCGCGGAGCGGTATGCGCGAACGTGGCGCGTGCGAAACGCCTATCAGCGCTATGCCGCGCAGAGAGATCTCATAAGGGACAAGGTCCTGACTTACACGAGCACAAACAACATCGCAACGGCGCTGGAGGAGGACAAAGCCACCCTGGACCTTCTGTATGAGGTCTACGACATGCAGAGCTATCTGACCGGATATCTGTCGACAGTCTCGCAGCTCACCGTCGAAAACGCCAGTGACCTGTATGACGCCAAGTATCCGATGCTGCAGTCCATTCCCTATTTCCAGGTGATCGTCTCCATTGCGCTGATCATTATGGCCCTCAGCTTCGTCAGCCTCTTCACCGGCACGATCGTCACACCGGTCCAGAAACTCGCTGCCGCTTCCCGAAGCATCTCCCAAGGGCATCTCGAGGAGGGAGACGTCTCTGTCGACAACAAGGATGAGCTCGGCGAACTGGTTGATTCCTTTAACAGAATGAAGCACGCGACAAGAAGAAATATTCAGACGCTCGAAGAAAACCAGCGGCTCGCCGACCAGCTCCACAAGGAAGCGATCGAGCGCGCGGAGACGGAGAAGCGCCTGGAAACCGCCCGCATGGATCTTCTGCAGAGCCAGATCAAGCCGCATTTTCTCTTTAACACGCTCAATTCCATCTCCGGTATGGCAGAGATCGAGGAGGCGGAAGTGACAGAGAGCATGATCCGCTCCCTCTCCCACATCTTCCGCTACAACCTGCACACGACAGACCAGTTTGTCTCCCTGTCTCAGGAGCTGGAAGTCTCCCGCGACTATCTGTATCTGCAGAAAATGCGCTTCGGCTACAGGGTGGAGTACGAACTGATTCCGGAACCGGGAAGCCGCGAGGCGGATGAAATCGCCGATATCCAGGTCCCGGTCTTTCTTTTACAGCCACTGGTCGAAAACGCGGTCATCCACGGCATTGCCAAAAAGGAGCAGGGCGGAAAGATCACGATCTGCTCCGAAAAGACAAAAGAGGCACTGCGCATCCGGGTGACTGATACCGGAGTCGGTATGGATCCCCAAACCCTGGAGGGCCTGATCAACAAATTGAAGGGGGCGCCTTCCGATGTCCACGTCGGGATCGGCATCGGAAATCTGTATCAGAGACTCCGCACTCTTTACGGCGAGGATTCTCTCACGATCCGCAGCACCGCAGGCGAGGGGACACAG
>DLYC01000299.1 GCA_003447895.1 Lachnospiraceae bacterium
CAGAAAGTCCGTGGAAACCTTCCCCGGGAGAAGTATATAAAGATATAGAACAAAAACAAAGCTCAAAAAAAACGGCTTGATCAGATTTAAAAAAGGAGAACGACAATGAGTGAAATGATGGAAAACAAACTGAACAGCGAAGAACTTAACGAGGTTACCGGCGGCGTAGGAAGACAGGAGATCCATGTAAGAGCGATCACCCCGATCTGGGTAAGAGTTACCGCTTCCAGCCTGAACTGCAGATATACGCCCGACGGACCGATCGCCAAGACTTATGAGTACGGCCACAAGCTGAAAGTCGACGGGATCACAACAGACGGTCTCTGGTACAGACTTCTGATCAACGATCCCCGCGGTGGCACCTGCTACGCATTCATCTACAAGCAGTATACACAGAAGATCTGAGAAAGGATCTGCCGCCGAAAATTGATTGAGCGGCAGGGGGCTTTCCCCTCAGATCAATCCGGTTGCCAAAAAGAGGCGCCTGCATTTGCGAAAATGCGGGCGCCTCTTTTAACATTTAGCGCATGGTTGTGATATAGTAAAAACATCTCGAAAATAACAGAAAGAAGAGGTTCGGGGGAAGATGAAAAGAAAATATCTGGCAGCGCTGGTATGCGCGGCAGCGCTCCTGGCAACAGGATGCGCGGGAAACACAAAAGAGAGCACGGCGGCAGGGGGAACCGAAGCGGCAGCCGGGCAGGAGAGTGTGACCGAAGCGGCCGGGGACGTCTCCGGCGGCGAGGAAGCCGGTTCGGAGGGAACGAACGGCGGGCAGGCATCCTATGCGGCCACCTCCGTGGCAGCGGAGAGTGAACCGGCTGACCGGGGGGAGAAGTATGAGAGTGAGGACGGCTGGTCTGTCCGCTATGACAGCGACCTTGTCGCGTGTGAGGAGAGAACGGACGAAGTGGTCTTCACCTATACGGGAGAGAGCAGCGGGACCAATGAGCTCCGGATCCGTTATGTTCCCAACAACTCGACGGATATTGTCCTCGCGGACGAGCTGATCGACTATGAGAGAGAAAGGATCGAGCGGAGTGAGGGATATTTTGCCGGAAAGACAGACATATGGGCATTCAGCGCTGATGTCGTTCCGGAAGGGCCCTCTACGCACGGCTATACGGCGGTCGAATACAACGGAGGCGTTCTTCTCATCGAGAGAAACGGATACACCGAATCCGACGAGGAGCTCGGCGCGAAGATTGCGGAAACTATGGCGGCGATCACGGACAGCACGGAGTTTGAGGACCGGAAGCCGCAGACGGAGTATGATTATGTCCCCGGCAAGTACAAGCTCGACACAGAAGCAGTCGGCGAAAACGCGGAAAATTACCCCAGCCTGATCCTTCTGAGGGACGATCACACCGGAACGATCACCATACAGGATACCGTGGACATTATCTGGTACAGCAGAGACGGCCTGATCAGAGAAAACTATGCGGGCGGCGAGTCCTACTATTACAACATCGAGGGCGATATGCTCTATCTGCAGCAGGGCGAGGAGTATGTGCCCTTTATCAAGGACACCAGCGCCGCGGCCGCGGCGGAGATCAGGGCCGGGAGCGGCACCGCTTCGGCATCGGACGGCACGGACAAACAGCTGTCTTTTGCCACCTATGAGAGCAGAGACGGATGGATGGTCTACTATGACAAAAATCTGCTCTATGTCAATGAGAGCGGAGGAGCCGTAAACTTCGTCTACGGGGAGCAGTCGGGAGGAAGCAGTCTTCTGGAGTTTACCTACCATCCGGATGAGACGACCGATGAGATCCTCGGGGACCTGAGCGCGGATTATGACCCGGGACAGATCGAGCGGAGAGAGGGCTTTGTCGGAGGGCGCCACGATGCGTGGGGCTTTACGATCGTGCTGCCGGAAGGGGAAGGGAACGGCTTGAAAGAGACCTGCACGGCAGTGGAACATAACGGCGGAACGCTCCTTATCGAAAAGATCCTGCACGAGACCGGGGATGACGCACAGACGGCGAAGATCGACGAGACGTTCGATGACATCCTAAACACATTTATGTTCACGCAGCATGATCCGCAGAGGGAATATGAGTATATTCCCGGAACTTACCTCATCAACGATAAGGTCCTGCAGAAGGACGCGTCGAATTACCCGTCCTCGATCCGGCTCTATGAGGACCACACGGGCGTACTGAGGGGTGACAGGGACATCCCGATCGTGTGGTACGCAAGAGAGCCCGTCCTCAAAGAGACGGCCGCCGGCGGCGCGGTCTACAGCTACCACATCGAGGGGGATCAGCTCTACCTGGAGATGGAGGGAGAGCAGGTTGAGTTTAACCGGAACGAGAAGTCGGACGAGGACGACTGACGGGAGCGCCCTTCGTCAGGCCTGTCCGAAAATGAAAATCCAGTAAGAAAGAATCAAGCGGAGGAATGCCTATGTATGCACTCGTGACAGGCGCCAGCGCCGGAATCGGAACAGAGATCGCCAAATACCTGGCCAAAAAGGGATACAGCCTGATCCTGACGGCGCGCCGGGAAGACCGGCTCTTAAAGCTTCGAAAGCAGATTCGCAAAAAATACCCGGGCAGGAAGGTCTATGTGATCACGGCGGACCTCTCCAAAAGGGAGGAATGCGTGCGCCTCTTTGAGGAGTCCTGCCGCCTGGCCGGAAGCCGGAAGATCGGCTTTGTCGCCAACAATGCCGGGATGGGGGTCTACGGGCGCTTTCTTGACACAGACCTCGACAAAGAACTTGCACTGATCGACCTGAACGTGACGAGTGTGCATATTTTGTCCAAGCTGTTCCTGAGGGAGATGGTAAAGAACGGGCGCGGCGTTCTGATGAATGTCGGCTCGTGCGCGGGATTTACGTCCGGCCCCACCTTCTCGAGCTACTACGCCTCCAAGAACTATGTGGTGAGGCTTACGGAAGCGATCCACGAGGAGCTACGCCAGGCGGGGAGCCCGGTCAGAGTGAGCTGCCTGTGCCCGGGGCCTGTGGACACGGCCTTCAATGACAATTCGGGGGTTAAGGTCTCCGGAAAGCAGATCAGCGCGAAGCAGGCGGCGCGCGAGGGCGTGGAAGGCGCCCTTCGCGGGAAGATGATCGTGATTCCGGGCACAAAGATGAAGCTTGTAACAGTGGGGTCCCACCTTCTGGGAGAACACCTGTCGACCGTCATCAACTATCATATTCAGAAGAAAAAAGCGGGAAAATGAATTTCTGATACTCGATTACTGCCTCCATATGCTAAGATTAGGACAGGGATGGAATTTAATAGGGGAGGTAGCAGATGACCAGCATACGAAATAAGCAGCGCCCGTTCAGGCTGCTTAGGTTTTTGCACGAAAATACCGATGAAAATCATCCGGTTTCCACTTCGGAACTGGTAAAGATCTTTCAGGCGGAGGATGCCCACGCATCGAGGAAAACGGTAAAGGATGACATAGATGTCCTTGTCGCGGAGGGGATGGACATTATCACGATCAGGAGCACGCAGCACTCCTTCTTTCTGGCGAGCCGGCTCTTTGAGGTCCCCGAGATCAAATTCCTCATTGACGCGGTGTCCTCTTCCAAATTTATTCCCAAAGAGAAGAGCGATCAGCTCATAAGAAAACTCACAAGTCTTGTGAGCAGGCCGCAGGCGGAGAAGGTCCGGCGGCACCTGTATACGGCAGACCGCGTCAAGGCGGACAACCGGCAGAGCTATTACACAGTGGATGCGATCACCGATGCGATCAATGAGGGGAAAAAGATCCGATTTCAGTATCTGGACTACACGGCATCCAAGGAGAAGATCCTGCGCCATGAAGGGGCCGCCTATTTAGTGAGCCCCTATGCACTTGTGTGGGATGACAATCATTATTACATGTTCGGGTACTCTGACGGGAGGCAGAAAATCGCCAATTACCGGGTGGACCGCATGGTCAACACGGGAATGACGGAAGAAGAGGCGGTTCCCCGGCCGGAGAACTTCTGCACGGAGGAATATGTACAGCATCAGTTCAGGATGTTCGCCGGAGAAGAGGTGGACGTTGTTCTCGAATGTCGGAATGACATGATGCGGTACATTGTCGATCAGTTCGGCGAGGACGTGGAGACATGGAAGTCCTCGGAGGACACTTTTTACGCAAAGGTGAACGTGGCGGACAGCCCGACGTTCTATGGCTGGGTATTTCCCTTTGAGGGAAAGATCCGGATTTCCGCGCCGGACAGGATCCGCGACAAGTATCAGGCAATGGTGAGGGCTGCAGAGGAGACTGAAGAGAGGTGACACGGCGGAGGCTGTGAAAAATGCTGCAGATAGCGATAATCGAAGATGAAGAGATCTATACGGAGATCTCCAACTACTGCGAGGGAGAAGTCGTCATGCGGGACGGGCTTCCGGTCAGCACCAAGAAGGACCGCCGCATGCACGGCTACGGCGTCCGAAGCATCCGTTACGCGGCGGAAAAGTACAGCGGATCCGTGGCCTATGAACAGGAGAAGGAGCAGTTTCGGGTCAAAATACTGATTCCCAAACCGATCACCCAGAATAAGAAACAACACATGCTGATGTGACGGCAGTTTATGCCTGACAGTTAACGGTTTGTGACAAAAGCTGCCCCCGGGGCGGCTTTTTTGTTATAGTAAAATTGCTGATTCTGTAACAGACAACCACACATTAAGAGAGGGGAGAATCAATGAAGCACAAAGATCTGATCGAGCAGCTTACCTTAGAAGAAAAAGCGGCTCTTTTGGGCGGCAAAGGGGAGTGGGACTCCAGAGATATTCCCAGACTCGGCATTCCTTCCATGATCATGTCTGACGGACCTCACGGACTCAGAAGACAGGCAGGGGCGGGGGACCATCTCGGACTGAACGCGTCTCTTCCGGCGACATGCTTCCCGACAGCGGCCACTATGGCGAACAGCTGGGACAGGGACCTCGGAACAGAGGTCGGTGAAGCGCTGGGCGAAGAGGCGCTGGCGATGGGCGTCAATATTTTGCTCGGCCCCGGTATGAATATTAAGAGAAGCCCGCTCTGCGGACGAAATTTTGAGTATTTTTCGGAGGATCCGTATCTGGCAGGCAGAATGGCGGCCTCCTATGTAAAAGGAATCCAGAGCAAGGGCGTGTATTCCTGTATCAAGCATTTCGCGGTCAATTCCCAGGAGGAGCGCCGCATGGCCATGAACGCGGTCGTGGACGAGAGGACTCTTCGCGAGATCTATCTGACCGGATTTGAAGTCGCGATCGACGAATCCAAGCCCGGCGCCGTCATGACTTCCTATAACCAGGTAAACGGCGAGTACGCCAATGAGAGCATGCACCTTCTGAAGGACATCCTCCGCGGCGACTGGGGCTATGACGGATTTGTGGTCTCTGACTGGGGCGGCGCGAACGACCACGTCACGGCAGTCAAGGCGGGCTCCGATCTGGAGATGCCCGCGCCCGGACTCGGCTCCGCGAGAGAGCTGGTGGAGGCGGTTAAGAACGGAAGCCTCTCCATGGAGGACCTGGACGCGCGCGTCGACGAGCTTCTCGACGCAGTCCTTACGACGACGGAAGCGGCCAAGGGCCACAGCGAGGAATTTGATGTCGAGGGACACCACGCGCTGGCAAGAAAAGCCGCAGCACAGTGCGCGATCCTCTTAAAGAATGACAACGCGATCCTTCCCCTGAAGGAGGGCACAAAGGTCGCGGTAGTCGGTGACTTCGCGTTCCTTCCCAGATACCAGGGCGCAGGCTCTTCCATGGTCAATTCCACCAAGGTGGAGACCATCGAGAACCTCATTCGGGAAGAAAAGGGACTGGAAGTTACGGCCATGTGCCGCGGCTACAAGAGAAACGGCGACAGGGACGAAGCGCTCCTCTCCGAGGCGGTCAAGGCCGCCGAGGGCGCAGAGGTCGTCCTGTACTTCTTCGGCCTCGATGAGATGAGCGAGTCCGAGGGCCTCGACCGCCATCACATGCGCATTCCGAAGGTGCAGATCGATGTCCTTCGCGCAATGGCCAAGGTAAATCCCAACATCGTCGGTGTGATCAGCGCAGGCTCGTCCATCGAGATGGAGTGGGAGGACAGCCTTTCGGCGATCCTGCACGGCTATCTGACCGGCCAGGCGGGCGCGGGCGCTATGCTCGACCTGATCACAGGCCGCGTCAATCCTTCCGGAAAGCTCGCGGAGACGTATCCCCTGGTCTATGAGGACGTTCCGTCTTCGCCCTACTATCCTGCCAAGGAGAGAAACTCGGATTACAGAGAGGCGCTGTTTGTCGGATATCGATATTTTGACACATTTGACAAGGCGGTCCGCTATCCCTTCGGATTTGGCCTGTCTTACACGACCTTTGAGTATTCGGGACTTACGGTGGACGAAAAGGGCGCGACTTTCACGGTCAAAAATACCGGCAGCTGTGACGGCGCAGAAGTCGCGCAGCTCTACGTGAGCCTTCCCGGATCTTCGATCCTGCGTGCCCGCAAGGAGCTCAAGGGATTTGTAAAGGTGTTCCTGGCGGCAGGTGAGGCCCAAAAAGTAACCATCCCGTTTGATGGCTTCACCTTCCGCTACTGGAACGTCAAAAAGAACGGCTGGGCTGTCGAGGGCGGCGAATACACTGTCAGCATCGGAAGTTCCGTCAGGGACATCTGCCTCACGGGGACTGTCACTGTGGCCGGCGACGCGGCGCCCGCGCCGTACGACAACACAAAGCTCGCGGCCTACCGGGCAGGAAAGATCCTGGAGATTCCGGACGAGGCCTTCTCGGAGCTTCTGGGAGGTCCGATCCCGGACGGCAGCTGGAGCAGTGACCTGAACGAGAACGACGCGATCTGCCAGCTTGTCAATGCCAGGAGCGGACTTGCCAGATTCGTCTACAAGCAGCTCGAGAAGAAGAAACAGGCGGCGGACGCGGCCGGAAAGCCCGACCTGAACGTCCTGTTCATCTACAACATGCCCTTCAGGGCGATCGGCAAGATGACGGGCGGCGCGGTGGACAAAAAGATGGTCGACGGCATGGTGGACGTCGTGAACGGACACTTCTTCAGCGGACTCGGAAAAGTCATTGGCGGGTATTTCTCCAATATGAGCGCCAACAAGAAATATGAAGAGAAGCTCAAGGGAGAGAAGTGATCTATGAAGAGAATTCAGTTGAGGCTGAAAGGGGGAAAAGAAGCTTGAAAGATTTTATGGATAATTTTGCGAAAAAGCATCCCAAGGCGGCCCAGTGGATCCGCGAAGGAGGGCTGTTCGTACTTTTCAGCTATGTCGTCACATTCATTAAGTACCTGCTCCTGACTTTCCTGCCCGGATTCTACAGAGGGATCGTCGGCGATGTGGAGTGGGTATGGCCCGGCATCAAAATGCAGCTGTTCGGCGTTCCCTTTACACTGGCCATTATCGGAAACAGCCTTGCGGACGGCGGACTTGCCTTCACACTGGCAAACTACACGTCCATCATCCTGGGCGAGTGCATCAACTTCCCGCTTCAGAGAAATATCACTTTCCGAAGCAAGGGACCGCTCCTTCCGCAGATCCTGTTCCACGCGCTGGGTACGATCGGCGTCATGCTGGTCATGAATCTGTTTACCTGCATCTGGAACCCCGTCACGGCGGCGTTCGGAATTCCGGACGCGATCCGCAATATCGTGACAACGATCGCAACAGGAGGCGTGGCCATGGTCATCATCTTCGCGATCGACAAGACGATCTTCGCGCCTGGATTTGGCGAGAAGAAATAAGAAAATAATCAGGCAAACAGCCGGGCGGTCTATCCGCCCGGCTGTTTGAGAGTCCGGGGAGGAGAGGCCGCGGACCGGGCGCTTCCGGCGGCAGGGAAAAGATGATAGAAAGTTTCCTGCGGTGCTTATTGCATTTTTGCAATTTAGGAGTATGCTATAAAAAGCGAAAATTTACATATATTTTGTTAAAAGCGACTGATTTTTCAACAGTCGCAGAGACGGGAGATGCTATGGCGATATTGCTGTTTCTTCTGTGGATCATATGGAATGGAAAGGTGAGCGTGGAAATTCTCCTTTTTGGTGTTGCGCTGACAGTACTCGCACTTCTGTTTGCCGTCAAGGTGCTCGGGTACAGTCTCAGAAGCGAGCGCCTGTTCTGGAGAAATTTTCCGCTCTTTTTGCGCTATGTGGTCATGCTGGTGACAGAAATCTTCAAGGCCGCATGGCAGGTTGCCTGCCTTGCCCTGAGCGCGAAAGAAAAACCAACGCCGGTGATCGTCGAATTTCACTCGGGACTTCCGACGGATTTCCAGAACGCGCTTTTGGCCAATTCGATCACATTGACGCCGGGAACCTTTACCCTCATTCAGGAGGGCGACCGGTTCGTGGTCCACTGCCTTCGAAGAGAGTATGCCGGCGGTATGGGGGATCTCTGCTTCATTGAGCTTCTTGGAAAAATGAGGGTTTGAGCATGTCTGTGGAAGAGGCTTATCAAATTTTATACGGATCGGGGCTGATCGTGCTTCTCATACTGATCGGAGCCATGGTCATCCGCTCCATTATCGGGCCGCGCAGCACGGACCGGATCCTGTCCGTCAATATGCTCGGAACCATGACGATCGCGGCGATCGCGATCCTGTCGGTGCTCCTGGACGAGGGATATCTGGCGGATGTGGCGCTGATCTACGCCATGATCAGCTTTGTGGCGGTTCTGATGATGGCCTCCATGTTTGTGCCGTCAAAGCCCAAAGCCCCGACACTTGACCCGGATACGGAAAACAGCGATGCGGTGCCCGAAATGCCCACTGCCAAAGGAGAGACGAAGGATGTTTGAATGGATCAGATTTGCGATAGCGGCGATACTCCTCCTTCTGGGGCTGTGCTCTTTTGCCGCCGCCGTAATCGGCGCGTACAGATTCGGCTTCGTGCTGAACAGAATGCATGCGGCCGGGATCGGGGACACAGCGGGGATCTTTCTGGTCATCGCCTCACTGGCTGTGGCAAGGGGGCCTGAGATGGACACCCTCAAGCTGATCGTCCTGGTCTTCTTTTTGTGGTTCACATCGCCTGTCTCCACGCACTTTCTCGGGCAGGTGGAGTATTACACTAATCCGGTCCTTCGAAGATTCGTGAAGAGAGCGGGGAAAGGAGACAGCGATGCAGCTGACTGATATAGCGAGAATCCTCCTGCTGATCCTTCTGATCGTGTGCGCCGTCGGCGTAAATTTCGGAAAGAGTCTCCTGCAGGCGGTCATCATTTTTATGTCCTACAGCTCGATCATGTGCATCCTGTGGGTGCTTTTGGAGTCGCCGGACCTGGCGATCACAGAGGCGGCCGTCGGCGCGGGCGTCAGCAGTGTCCTCTTCATGCTCACGCTGAGGAGGATCCACACGGAGGACCTCAGGATCGAGGCGCTCGAACAGGACGATGCGGGTGACAAAGAGCCCGGGACAGAGGAAAGGTAACAAGCGGTGAAAATCATAGATTTTGGCCCCGAGTGGCTTGAGAGAGCACAAGAGTACACAGACTCCGGGGAGCACGATCTTCTCGAGAGCATAATGGACGGAGCGGAAGTTCCGGACAGCCCGCGCGAAAAGGTAAAGACCGAGAAGGAATACTACAAGAACTACGCGCGAAGCTCCCGCAAAGTGCAGGGGCTTGTCAGGGCGGAAGCCAGGGGATTCGGCGTGTTCTATTCTTTGGTGGCGGTGGTAAGCTGCGCCCTTCTGATCGGAATGCTCCTGTTTACGATCTCCTTCCTTCCCCGCTACGGCGTGGAAAACCCGGAGAGCACAGTGGTCGTGAAGCGCTATGTGGAGAACGGGCTTGAGGAGACCGGGGCGATCAATATTATTTCGGGGATCATCCTGGATTACAGGGCCTTCGACACGCTCGGAGAGTCCCATGTGCTGTTCACGGCGCTCCTGTGCGTGACGGTCCTTCTTCGAAAGGACAAAAAGAACATGCGGACCGGGTACGAGGACTTCTACACGATCCGCGACGAGAAATATCATGAGCTCTACGGGGAATCCATCATGAAGATGGTGGCGACTATTCTTCTTCCCTGTCTTGTGATGTACGGCGCCTATGTGCTTCTCAACGGGCAGCTCTCGCCCGGCGGAGGCTTTTCGGGAGGCGCGGTCATGGGCTCTGGCCTTATCGTGTGCGCGGCGGCCTTCGGATTCAGAAGCACGGACCGCGTGCTCACAAAGAGGGTGGCGAACGGGATCACTTTCCTGGCGCTGGCCTTCTACAGCTTCGCGAAGGGCTATGTCTTCTTTACCGGCGCGAACGGGATGGAGAATCACATCCCGAAGGGGACGCCCGGGGCAATCCTGAGCGGCGGCCTGATCCTGCCGCTGGATATCGCGGTCGGACT
The DNA here is from genome assembly GCA_003447895.1 of Lachnospiraceae bacterium. Classification (GTDB taxonomy): domain Bacteria; phylum Bacillota; class Clostridia; order Lachnospirales; family Lachnospiraceae; genus CAG-791. Next base: position 10,295 of record DLYC01000299.1, read on the forward strand.
TGTGGTAGCCTGCACGATGTTCGGATTCTACAGTCTGTTCAGAAGGGGCAGCATTGGGGGGAACGAGTAGAAAATGGAAAATCTTATCGCCAACAGCACGGAGGCCGTGGCTGTCATCTTGTTCGGCATCGGATTTACGATGCTCTTATTCCACAGGAATCTCTTCAGGAAGCTGATCGGGCTCAATGTCATGGATACGGGCGTTTTCCTCTTCCTGGCCTCGATGGGCTACATTGAAGGCCGCAAGGCGCCGATCATCGTGGACGGCGTCCGGAGCACGGAGGCTTATATAAACCCTGTCCCGGCATCGCTGGTCCTGACAGGGATCGTCGTGTCCGTGTCGGTGACCGCGATCATGCTCTCCCTGACGGTGCGTCTCTACAGGCGCTACCACACGCTGAATCTGGACGAGATCTATAAGATGGCCGATCACTCGGAGGACGACCGATAAAAATGGCCGGCCGCTCGTGAGACAGCCGGTCGGAAACGGCCGGCAATCGTTGGAACGAACGGCAAACGGAGGGCCCGAAGTGGACTTTATCAGAAACTTTCCTATGTTCAGTGTCGTGCTGAGCCTCTTCTCCGGGGTTCTGTGCACGCTTCTGAGCGGCAAAAAAGCAAGAATCTATACGATCGCCTACGAGTGCGTCCTTCTGTGCATGGTCTCGGCGGTCCTCTGGTACACGGTGAGGTCCGGCGCGTCTTTCACGTATGTGATGGGAGAATTCCCGGCGCCCTGGGGGAATGAGCTTCGCGCCGGCGTGCTGGAGGCAGTGGTGGCCGTCCTTTTCATGGCCGTCATGCTGTGCTCTGTGCTGGCAGGGGAGCGCTATGTCAAGGTGGACATCGACGAGAGCAAAGTAAACCTCTTCTACGCGATCATAAACCTGATGACAGCGGCGCTGATGGCAATGACCTGGACCAACGATGTTTTCTCGGGCTATGTCTTTCTCGAGATCCTCACGCTCACGAGCTGCGGAGTCCTGATCGTTAGGGAGATCGGCCGGACGACCCTGGCGGCGGTGCGCTACATGATCTTAAACCTCGTGGGGTCCGGCCTTTTTCTTCTCGGCGTCGTCCTTTTGTACGACATCACGGGAAACCTTCTGATGGTGCCCATGCACACGGAGGTCGCGATGCTGTACCAGGATCCGGGGGCCCGCGTCGTGCTGATCATGGCTACGGGCATCCTGACGACCGGACTCTCGATCAAGAGCGGCCTTTTCCCGTTCCACTACTGGATGCCGGATACTTACGGCTGGGCGACGCCCACTTCCGCGGCCGTCCTCTCGTCACTGGTATCCAAATGCTACATCTTCCTTCTGATCAAAATATACTGGCGCGTGATCGGAATCGAGATCTTTACGGAAATGCCGGTCCGCAATATTTTGTTCGTGCTGGGGCTGTGCGGCATGATCTTCGGCTCGGTCTCGGCGATCCGGGCAGAGAATATAAACCGCATGGTGGCCTTCTCCTCTGCGGCGCAGATCGGCTACATCTATATGGGGATAGGGCTCGGCGGAACGGCCGGCTTTACGGCGGCGGTCTTCCATATCATGGCCCACGCGGTGACCAAATCGCAGCTCTTTCTGACGACGCCAAGGCTCGCGGAGGTGTCCGGAGACAGCCTTCGGTTCAAAAACCTGCAGGGCTGCGCGCTCAGGGACCCAAACGCGGGAATCTTTTTCCTACTTCCGAGCTTGTCCATGATCGGCATTCCGATCTTCGCGGGCTTTTCGAGTAAGCTCATGTTCGGCATGGCAGCTGCGGACAACGGAGGGATCAAACTGGTCCTGGTCATGCTCGCGATGGCGGCCAGCTCTATGCTGAACGCTTTGTATTTTATCCGCACACTGATCCGGATCTACACGCCGGTGGAGGATACGGAGGTAAGGATCGCGCATCGCCTCGACTACAATCTTCCCATGATCGCACTCACGGCGGCGAACCTGGCCATGGGACTTTTCAGCTGGGTATTCGCACAGCTGATCGGACAGGGATTCGGCATGTTTGCGTGAGGCGCCCCGGAAAGGAGAGAATTATGATCATAATCGCGGCAATACTGATACCGGCCCTCACGGGAATCGCGGTTTCGCTGATTCCGGCGGACGACCGTATAAGGAAAATACTCTGTGCATGCGGCACGATCCTCACGGATCTTACGGCAGTGGCGGCAGCAGTGCGCGGGGCGTCTGTGAGAGCCGGAAGCCTTGCGGAGGGCGTGGACCTTACTTTTCGGGTGGACACGATCACCTGCTGCTTTCTCGCGGTCGCGATTCTCCTGTACACGGCGGTCCTTTTCTATTCCTTCGAATATATGAAGATGGAGGAGAGGATCCCCGGCTTCTACGCCTTCTACATGATCTCCATGGGGGCGCTCATTGCCGAGTGCTTCGCGGGAAACCTTGTCACGATGTACCTGAGTTTCGAGTTTCTGACCCTCATGTCCATGCCGCTGGTCCTTCACGAGAGGACGAGGGAGGCGGTCGCGGCCGGCCTCAAGTACCTGTTTTACTCGATCGCCGGCGCCATGATGGGACTTTTGGCCATCTTCTTTGTCTATCACTTTGCTTCAGATCCGGGGCTCTTTGTCTACGGCGGTTTCCTGGACCCTGCCAAATACAGCGGCAGCGAGAAGTTCCTCTTTGCCGCCGTTCTTGCGGGAATCATCGGATTTGGGGCAAAAGCCGGCATGTACCCCCTCCACGGGTGGCTTCCGACCGCGCATCCGATTGCGCCGGCGCCGGCCTCCGCGCTCTTGTCCGCGATGATCGCCAAGGCCGGAATCCTGGCGGTGATCCGCCTTGTCTATTTCTCAGTGGGCGCCTCCCTTCTCAGAGGAACTTTCGTTCAGTATGCGTGGATGTGCCTTTCGCTCCTGACGATCCTCATGGGGTCGACAATGGCGTTCAGCGAAATTGTCTTAAAGAAAAGGCTGGCCTATTCCACGGTGAGCCAGCTGTCCTATATTATGCTGGGACTCTCTCTTCTCTCGGAGGACGGTCTCCGGGGCGGGATCCTGCACGTTTTCAGCCATGCCTGCGCCAAAGGCTGCCTGTTCCTCGCGGCCGGTGTCTTCATCTATAAACTCAGGCTCCGCAGAGTGTATGAGCTTGTCGGAATCGGGAAAGTCATGCCCCTTACGCTGCTCGCCTTTACGGTGGCCTCGATCTCCCTGGTGGGAATCCCTCCTCTGGGCGGATTTACCAGTAAATGGGCGATCGCCACGGCGGCCATGGACAGCGGAACGGGGATCTTCGCGGTACTGGGCCCGGTTGTCCTTTTGATCTCCGCGCTCCTGACGGCGGGATATCTTCTGCCGGTCATGGTGGACGGGTTCTTCCCGGGCGACATAACCGGTTTTGAGAACGAGAAAAATGCCGATCCCGGAGCCCTCATGCTGGCGCCGATGTTTGTCCTGTGCGTCGGGACGCTTCTGGTCGGCGTCTTCGGGAGCTCGCTGGCGGGCGGTTTGGTCTTTTGACAGATGACGGAGGAAATACGTGCTTAGCCCTTTATTTTTGCTGATTCCGATACTGCTCCCTCTTCTCGGTGGAGTGGCCATGCTGGTAAAGCCCATACGCGACGATCACAGGCGAAGGATCTGGTGCGAGGCAGTTGCCTGCGCGGCCTCTGTCTGCGTGTTCGCGGCGGCTCTCTATGTGCGGAGAGTTCCGGTGACGATCTACAGCTTTACCGGCGGCTTTTCGGTGAACTTCGGCGTCGACGGCATGGCGATCCTGTTTTCCGTCATGATCGCGGTGATGTGGCCCCTGGTCCTCCTCTATGCCTTTTCGTACATGGAGAGGGATAAGCGGCAGAACAAATTTTTTGCCTTCTACATGATGACGTACGGCGTGACACTTGGCGTGTGCTACTCGGCGGATATCATCACAATGTATGTGTTCTTTGAAATGCTGACCCTGGTGACGATCCCTCTGGTGTCCCACTATGAGGGACACGAGAGCATGTACGCCGGGCGAAAGTACGCGGCCTACACGATCGGCGGGGCGTCACTGGCCTTTATGGCCGTCGTCCTCACGACGATGTTCGGCTCGGCGGGGATGTTTCTCTACGGGGGCAGCATTGACAGGTCCTATGACAACGGCATGATGCTTCTCGCCTTTGTCCTTGGCTTTGTGGGATTCGGGGCGAAGGCGGCGGTTTTTCCGCTCCACGACTGGCTGCCCACGGCCTCTGTCGCGCCCACGCCTGTCACAGCGCTCCTCCATGCGGTGGCCGTCGTCAATTCCGGCGTGTTTGCCGTGATGAGGATGACCTACTACGTGTTCGGCGCGGACTATGTGAGAGGAACGGCGGCGCAGGCGATCTGCCTTGCCCTGTCGATCTTTTCCCTCCTGTACGGCGCTGCGCTTGCGCTCAAGGAGCGCCATTTCAAGAGGCGGCTCGCCTATTCGACCATGAGCAACCTCTCCTATATGCTGCTGGGAGCCATGGCAATGTCGCCCCTGGGCCTGAAAGCGGGACTGTGCCATATGCTCTTTCACGGCATTATCAAGATCTGTCTGTTTATGTGCGCAGGCGCTTTTATGCATCAGACGGGAAAGAGCTATATCTATGAGATCAGCGGCGTCGGAAAGCGCATGCCGGTGACCTTTGCGTGCTACACGCTGTGCGCGCTCTCGCTGACTGGAATCCCGCTTTTCTGCGGGTTTGTCTCCAAGTGGCAGCTCCTGGGCGCCGGAATGAGCGCGGCGGGTGACGCGGCGAGGGCCGGTGTGACGGAGCCCCTGTACGCGGCAGCTCTGCCCTATCTTCTGTACGCAGGAGCCGCAGCGCTCATCGTCGCGGCCTTTCTGTGCGCCATGTATACGATCAATATCAGTGTCAGGGCCTTCTTTCCGGTCGCGGAGAAGGACCGTTACCAAAATAGTGACGTGAAAGAGGCGGGACCCCTGATGCTGGTTCCTATTGCCTTTTTCGCGATCTGCAATGTGGTCCTGGGCGTGTGCCCGGGTCCGGTCCTCGCCTTTCTGACGGCGATCGGAGAGGGAAGACTGTAAAGGATCAGAAAGAAATCGGAAACTGCTGTAATAAATCCTGCACGAGGAGGAGCACGGAATGCTTCTGTCGGCAATTGTCTTCGGACCCATGATCGGCGCCGCTGCGGCGGCCTATATAGGAAAGAAAAATGAGAAGGCCGGAGAATATGCGGCCCTCTTTCTGACGGCCATTTTACTGGGACTTACCGTCGCGCTTGCCTATGCGGCAGCCGGGTCACAGACCGCTCCGCTCTATCCGGAAGCGACGCTCCTGTCGGCAGGAGAGGGGGCAGGCGGGCAGGCCATGCCGACAGCGAAAGGTGCCCTCTCCCTCGTGATCCCCGGCATTCTCGGGGGAGACGGCCTCTCTTTTTCCGTGATCGGATTTCGGGCTGTTTACGCCGTAATCACCGCGGTCATGTGGTTTGGCACGACGATGTTCTCCCCGGAATACTTTGCCCACGAGAAGGAGAACCTGGGAAGATACCGGTTCTTCGTCCTGTTTACGCTGGGCGCCGTGGAGGGCGTCATGCTCTCGGCGGATCTGATGACCGCCTTTGTCTTTTTTGAGATCCTGTCCTTTACCTCCTTTACCTGGGTCATCCACGAACAGACCCCGGCGGCGATCAGGGCCGGCTATACCTACCTGTTTGTGGCCGTGATCGGCGGACTCCTGCTGTTCATGGGTCTGGTCCTTCTGGACCACGCGGCCGGAACGCTGTCCTTTACGGCGCTTTCGGAAGCGCTGCGCGAAAAAGGCTCTTCCGCCGACAGCCTGGCAGACCCGGAGGTTCTGGCAGCGGGCATATTGATCCTTTTGGGATTCGGCGCAAAGGCCGGCATGTTCCCTCTTCACATCTGGCTCCCGAAGGCCCATCCGGCGGCACCTTCGCCGGCGTCCGCGCTGCTGTCCGGAATTCTCACGAAAGTGGGAATTTACGGAATCCTGATGACGGCGCTGTACGTGCTGGCGGGTGATTTCCGGTTCGGGCTGATCATTCTGGCGGCAGGAATGATCACAATGCTTCTGGGTGCTGTCCTTGCCCTCTTCTCCGTAAACCTGAAGCGCACGCTGGCCTGCTCCTCCATGTCCCAGATCGGCTTCATCCTGACCGGGACGGCGGTCACGGTCCTCATGGGCGCGGCCGGAGAGGAAGAGGCAGTGATGACGGCCCTTGCGGGCACCGTGCAGCACATGATCAACCATTCGCTCCTAAAGCTCACTTTGTTTATGTGCGCGGGAGTTGTCGTCATGAACCTCCATGCGCTTACTCTGGACGACATAAGAGGCTGGGGCAGGAATAAATCCGCGCTGAAAGCGGCTTTTGCCCTGGGCGGGCTCGGGATCAGCGGCGTTCCGCTCTTTAACGGCTATCTGAGCAAAACACTGCTCCATGAAGGGATCGTCGAGGCCATCCACGTCCTGAAAGAAGTCGAGGAAAGAGGCTCTATGACCATGAGCGCAGGCACGGCAGGGGCCATAGGCGCCGCGCTGAAAGCCGGCGAGTGGGTCTTTCTGTTCTCGGGAGGCCTGACCTTCGCCTATATGCTGAAGCTCTTTGTCTGTGTATTTGTGGAGAGAAACCGCGACGCGGACCGGCAGCGGG
>DLYC01000090.1 GCA_003447895.1 Lachnospiraceae bacterium
CCGGCCGGAAGTCCCTCATCCGCGAACCCTCTCATCAGCATCTCCGCCTTGACCGTAGGATTTCGGGAAAGGCGCGCCGTTGTCACAAGGTTCATATAGTAGAAGGTGAGCGCGTGCAGCGCGGGAAGCGCCGACTGTACGCAGATCGTCGTCTTTGCCGGGTCAAGACCTACGGACAGATAATCCAGAACGACGTTTATGATATTGTCCCTGATCTTGCCGGGGTTGTCGGCATTGTCCGTGAGCGCCTGGTCATCAGCGATCAAAATATTGATCTCGTCAAACTTGCCGGAATTCTGAAGCTCGACGCGGCGCTTTAAGGATCCGACGTAGTGGCCAAGGTGAAGGCGCCCTGTCGGGCGGTCGCCTGTGAGGATGATCTGTCTCTGTGTTTTCTCCATGTATCTGTTTCCTTTCTGAAAAGAACTGCTCTGAATGCGGCAAAAGAGCGCCGCGCAGTCTGTATTTTGACATATTTACCGGTCTGTCCCGAATTATTTCGTACCTTCAAATAGTACCCTATCCGGAGTCTCTTTACAAGTTTGATGCCCTGATTCAGAGCTTTCCCGCATCTTTTAAGAGCGTCTCGATCTTGACCTTGATCACATCAAAGGCGACATCGTTGAGCCCGCTGTTGATGACGATGTCCGCACTGTACTTGGTAGGCTCCACAAAGAGGTAGTGCATCGGTTTCACCGTAGTCAGGTACTGCTTGGCGATCCCCTCTACATCCCGGCCCCTCTCCTTGACATCCCTGATCACACGGCGAAGGATCCTCTCGTCCGCGTCCGCGTCCACATAGATCTTGATGTCCATCAGCTTCTTCAGGCGCTCGTCATGGAGCACGAGAATGCCCTCCACCAGGATCACGTCAGCGGGGAAGATTGTGATGGTCTCCTTAGTCCTGTTGTGGACCGTGTAATCATAGACAGGACACTGAACCGGTATGCCTCTTCGCAGCTGGTCCAGGTGCTTTACCAAAAGATCCGTCTCAAAAGAATCCGGATGATCGTAATTGATAAAGGTCCTCTCTTCCAGCGGCATATCATCGTGCGCCTTGTAGTAATTGTCATAGTAAATCACGGACACTCTGTCTCCGAACGCCTCTTTCACCCTGTTGGTAAAGGTGGATTTTCCCGAACCTGTCCCGCCTGCAATTCCGATAATAATGCTCATTCCGTCTTTCCTTTCCTCAGCTGATCGAGAGCCTTCTGTCTCCTGTCTTTTCCAGTACTCTCTTAAGACATCTTCTGCAGAGGGATTTGTATCCCGCATCCCCCACGAGAACGGAGCTGTCCTTTTTTTCAGTGCCGTCATAATAGGTGAACATGGCCTTTCGTCCGCACACATTGCACGAAGAGTAATTGTTGACGATCTTGTCACTGATCGCCAGGACCTGCGGCATGATGCCGAACGGCTCCTGCTCCGATGTCATGTTAAGTCCCGCGCAGTAAATATCGATGTCATCGATGATGGAGAGGCTGAGCAGCACCTTGATGTCTCCTGTCATGAACTGGATCTCATCGATGAAGATATTGGTGATGTCCCTGGTCACATGCGGCAGGATTTCCTCCAGACTGCTGATGCAGATTGCCTCCACTGTCTTTTTACTGCCTTTGCTGCTGATATATCCCATATCCCGGGTGTCCACTCTGGGCTTAAAGACAAGGATGCTGTCTTTATTGTAGATCTTTTTATAGCGCCTGATCATGGTTTCGCTCTTTCCGCTGTGCATGGGACCTGTAAAAGTTGTGATCATACTCTTTTCCCGCTTTCTTTTTTATTCTCGCACCACATAAGCGCGGCCGCTTTGTTCCTATTATACCCGATTCCGAAAGAAACTACACCCGTGGCCGCGGGATCATTTCATCATAACTTGCATGGATTTTCCTGCGGTGCTATTCTCTTATTGTTAACCAAAATACGGGCATTACTGCGGACCCGGTAGCTGCACGAGGGGACTGACCATGATCGAATCCAATGAGACTGCTGCACTTTCTGTCAACGAAATCAAGACTTCTGATGCGCGAAATGATATCCCTGCCCGCACAGCGGGAAAAAGCACCGGAATCATGACCGCGATCAGTCTGGCCATCGCGCTTCTTCTCACTTTCTTTACTGTTTTTGTACTTCACGTTCGAAACACCGGTACCTTCGGGATCGAGACCCGGGAGGAGCGGATCCTGACTTTTATGCAGCTGGTCGTCTGGTTTCTGACTTTTGTCGCCGCGTGGAAGATCCTGAACCTGGTGGACAAAAAGGCCGCAGAGAGCGATACGGCCGTTTCGGAATCCGACGAAGGCCCTGTCCGGAAGGCGAGGCCTCATTTTCTCTTTTGCTGGAATATCCCGAGCATTATCGTCACCGCTTTACTTCTTCTCGCTCTCTTTTACCCCTATATGTACGCCTATTATCCGGGTGTCTGCAGCCTGGATACCACAAACCAGATCAAGGATTATGTCACGGAGGATATGCCGATCGAGATCAACTGGAGGCCCGATGAGCCGCAGGTCAGCTGCTTTCTCAATGACCACCACCCGGTGACAGACACACTGATCTTCGTCTATTTCGTGGAGACCCTGGGCAGTCAGATCGGGGCGCAGGAGGGCGTCTATGTATACACCTGTATCCAGGCTTTCCTGACAGCGCTGTTTATGTCTCTGCTCCTTTGCCGGATGGAGAAGTGGGGCGTTCCCTTTCTCTACAGGCTTTTGGGATTTCTGTTTTTTGGCCTCTCGCCCTTTATCCCCCTGTACGTGATCGGAATGCTCAAGGACTCTCTCCACTGCATGTTCTATATCCCGTATTTTCTGGTGTATCTTTCCATCATCCGGGAGGGGGCCACGCATCCCAAAATGATCCTTCTGGTGCTGCTCTCCCTGATCCTTGCGCTCACCAAAAAGACCGGTGTATACCTCATACTGATCTGCAATATCGCGCTTCTTGTGATTCCCTCTGTGCGAAAGAAGCTTATCGGATGGGCCGCTTCCTGGGCCGTTCCCGCACTTGTGCTGTTTGTGATCCTGCCAAAGTTTGTCTTCCCGGCTTACAACATTTTCCCCGGGGGAAAGCAGGAGAAGATCGGATTTACGCTTCAGATGTCCGTCCAGACCTACATCGATCACAAAGATCAGATGTCAGATGAGGAGATCCAATCCATCCGGGAGGTCCTCGACCTGGATCAGGCTGTGAAAGATTTCTATCCGCCCAACTATGACGATGTCAAGCATTTGTTTAATTTTGACGCCACCGACGAGCAGGTAAGCGCCTATTTAAAGACCTGGCTCCGCCTCTTTATCCGGTTCCCGAGGTCAGGGATCAAAGCCCTGTTCGGGACAGCAGGCGGTTTCTTCACCCCCACGGAGAGAATCCGGATCTACACAAAGTTCCAGAAAAACAGCTACACTACGGTAGAGAATCTCGAGGAACGGGAGTACCTTAGAACGATCGTCTCGGACTACTACGAATGGCTCAATAACCAGCACGGCATCGGAATGCTCCTTCAGTGCGTTCTATACCTCTGGTGGCTTCCTCTGTTCGCGCTTCTTCGCATTCTCCTGAAGCCGGAATTCAGAGGCAGGCGGTTTGAGCATCTGATGTACATGCTCCCGACGGCTGTCAGCATTCTGGTTCTTTGGATCAGTCCCTACTCCATGGCCAGGTACGGACTCCCCATCCTCTACACACTGCCGATGATCATGGGCATCGCGTCTACCAAAACAGAGAAGCCGTAATTGACATACTCCCACGGTTAAGACCGTGGGAGTTTTCATCCCATCTTGAATCCGGTGGAGGAAACCGTCGCGATCAGGGTTCCCAGCTCGTCATGGATTTCCGCCGCATAGAAACTTGTTCTGCGTCCCTTTCTGACCGCGTGCGCTTCCGCTGTCAGATACTTGCCCTTCGCCGCTGTGAGAAAGTTGATCTGGCTCGTCAGCGTAAATGTGATAGGCTCATCCCCCGCGTTCGGATTAGACGCCACTGCGAAAGCAAAATCCGCCATCGTATAATAGACCGCTCCCATCACGCGGTTTCCAGCATTCATATGCCCTTCGTTCACGGACAGTCCCACTTTGGCATAGCCGTCTCCCGCTTCCAGGATCTCGATTCCGGTCGTAGCCGTTGCGTACCTGTCCTGACTGAAAAATTCCTTAAGTTCCTCCAGGGTCTTCATGTTTTCCTCCATATCGTAGCGCTGTACGGTAACCGGTGCCGTCCGCTTCCATAGCAGGCGGCAGTCGGTTTTCCGACTGTTTTTATTGCCACAAAATATATTATTCACAAAATGCTTGCATTTTCAATGACAGGGTACTATAATTGCTTTTGCATTCGCAAGAAAGCAACGCTTGCAGAAATGCTTAATACGCGCTTCTAGCTCAGTTGGTAGAGCACCTGACTCTTAATCAGGGTGTCCAGGGTTCGAGTCCCTG
>DLYC01000195.1:0-13816 GCA_003447895.1 Lachnospiraceae bacterium
GATAATCACTATGACACGATCTCCGCTTTTATTAAGAGCATGAGAGGGAGCGATCCCGACGCGGCGGTCTACTACCTGGCGCGCATGCTCGAAGCCGGTGAAGACCCGGTCTTCATCGCAAGAAGGATCATGATCTGCGCGTCGGAGGATGTGGGAAACGCTGACCCCAATGCGATCATGGTGGCGGTGAACTGTTCCCTTGCCTGCGAGAGGATCGGCATGCCGGAGTCGCAGATCATACTGGCGCAGGCCGCGGAGTACGTAGCCACGGCGCCAAAGAGCAACACGGCGGTAAATTCCGTCATGGACGCCAGGAGGGAAGTCCAAAGATCCGGGAGTCTTCCCATTCCCTCTTATCTGCAGGACGCACACTATAAGGGCGCGCAGGCCCTTGGACGCGGGCTTGGCTACATGTACGCGCACGATTATGAAAATCACTACGCGGGACAGCCTATGCTCCCGGAAGCACTGCAGGACACCCGCTTCTATTATCCTTCCGGGAACGGGTATGAGAGAACGATAAGAAAGCACATGGCGGATATAACGGGAGATCCGGCCTATCTTGAGCCGGAGAACAAACTGCCCTCCCTGAAAAAGGGGCAGTCAGGAGAATAAAAGAACATGGCATCACCACTTGCGATATACAAACTGATCATCTTATATCTTTTGGACAGGGCGGACGGAGAGATCGCGATGGACCGCATCTCATCTTTCCTTCTCGAGAAGGGATACGTGAATTTTGTCTCCCTCATGCAGACTTACGCGCAGATCGAGGAGAGCGGCCTTGTCAGGTCCAGAAATGCCGGAAAACGGTGCTTTTACAGCATCACGCCCGAAGGGAGGCAGACACTGAAGATGTTCTTTCCGGAACTGGGAAGAGAGATCAGGACGCAGGCAGATCAGTTTCTCATAAAGCAGGGAACGGTCCTTCGAAATGAGAGGTCCGTCAGGGCAAGCTGCATCCCGGATGAAAACGGGATGTACAAAGCGGTCCTTCGTGTCCTGGAAAAAGGAGAGCCTGTCGTGGAGATCCGCCTCAGGGTTCCGGACAAATCCGTAGCGGAAGAGATCTGCCGCAACTGGGAGGATAAAAATGAGAAGATTTATAACTCCCTGATTGAAAATTTACTATGATAGGATTACAATGAATTTGATATTTCTCAAGAATACTATCTGTTCATTTCAAGCAGCAGTCTGCAGATTTACCCCTTTATCGCCAAACAAAAAATCATACATGACACGCGGTATTGTAATATCGTACGAATAGACCGAGATCAGGCTGAGCTGATCTATGTAAAGGAGGAGCATGACAAAAGAAAGATACGAATCACTGGCACTTCAGAATCTTCGGGAAATTGCCAAAAACAGAGGGATGAAAAAGATTTCGACACTCAAGAAGGCAGAGCTGATCGAGGCACTTCTCAAAAAGGATGAGGAAGACGCGCAGCAGCTGGCCGCGCAGAATGGCGGACGCATACCGAGGTCTGAGCAGAAGAAGCCGGATACACCCGTTCTTCACAAAAATGAATTTGCCAGTGAGCTGGACAGCGGCCAGATCGCGAACGGGATTCTGGAAGTCATGCAGGACGGTTTCGGGTTTATCCGCTCCGCCAACTATCTTCCCGGTGAGAATGACATCTATGTGGCGCCGAGCCAGATCAGAAGGTTTAACCTTAAGACCGGAGATATTGTAAGAGGCAATATCCGCGTAAGGACACAGGGAGAGAAGTTCGGAGCGCTCCTTTATGTCAAATCCGTCAACGGACTTAAGCCCGAGGAGGCCAACAAGCGGTTCAATTTCGAGGATATGACGCCCATCTTCCCGAATGAGAGGATCTGTCTCGAGAAGCCGGGCGCGAGTATCTCCATGCGGGTCATGGACCTTCTGTGTCCTGTGGGAAAAGGACAGAGAGGCATGATCGTCTCTCCCCCCAAGGCAGGAAAGACGACTCTTATGAAAGAAGTTGCCAAATCCGTCAAGATGAACAATCCCGAGGTCCATCTGATCATTCTTCTCATCGATGAGAGACCGGAGGAAGTGACGGACATCAAGGAGGCGATCGAGGGCCCCAACGTCGAGGTCATCTACTCTACCTTCGATGAACTTCCCGAGCACCACAAGCGCGTGTCGGAGATGGTCATAGAGCGCGCAAAGCGCCTTGTGGAGCACAAGAAAGACGTGATGATCCTTCTCGACAGCATCACCCGGCTGACGCGCGCCTACAACCTGACGGAGCCGTCCAGCGGAAGAACGCTTTCCGGCGGTCTGGATCCCGCGGCGCTTCACATGCCCAAGAGATTTTTCGGCGCCGCTAGAAATATGAGAGAGGGCGGAAGCCTTACGATCCTCGCCACAGCGCTCATTGAGACGGGCAGCAAGATGGACGAGGTGGTCTACGAGGAATTCAAGGGAACGGGCAACATGGAAATGGTCCTCGACAGGAAACTCTCGGAGCGAAGGATCTTCCCGGCAATCGATATGCAGAAATCGAGCACGAGAAGAGATGACCTTCTTCTGACGGCAGAGGAACTCGAGGCGATCAATATGATCCGCCGCGCGTTCAACGGGCTCAAGTCCGAAGAAGCCGTAAACCAGGTGCTGGAGTTCTTCTCGAAGACCAGGAACAACATTGAGTTCATCAATCTGGTCAAAAAACAGAAATGGTTCTATTGATTACCGCACAGGTACTGAATTTACGTTCAAAGAGGATATGAAAATGGACAGAAGATGCGGTGTACTGCTTCCGGTGGCCAGCCTGCCGTCCCGATACGGTATCGGCTGCTTTTCGGAGGAAGCCTACAGATTCGTGGATTTTTTGGCGAAGGCCGGACAGACATACTGGCAGATCCTGCCGCTGGGACAGACGGGATACGGAGACTCGCCCTATCAGTCTTTTTCCACATTTGCGGGCAATCCGTATTTTGTAGACCCTGCAGCGCTCATCGAAGCGGGGTATATTTCGGAGAGTGACGCGGACGCCTGTGATTTCGGCAAAGAGCCGCGCACGGTGGATTATGAGAAAATATACCGAAACCGCTACGCGCTCCTTCGAAAGGCCTATGCCAACAGCCCGTTCTGCATCCGCCCGTCCGGAAAATGGGCGGACAAAGCTTACGACAGCGACCGAAAGGCCTTTGAGTATTACAGATGGGATAACGCCGGGTGGCTTCCGGATTACGCCCTTTTCAGCGCGATCAAGGAATACTACGACGGAGATATGTTCACTCTGTGGCCGGAGGATATCCGCCTTCGCGAAAAGGCGGCCATGGACCGGTACCGGATCATGCTCGATGAAGAGATCCGTTTTTATGAGTTTATTCAGTATTTCTTCGACCTTCAGTGGAAGAAGCTCAAGGACTACGCGAACAGCAAGGGCATCCGGATCATCGGGGACCTTCCGATCTATGTCGCCGGTGACAGCGCGGATACCTGGAGCCATCCCGAGCTGTTTGAATTTGACGAGAAGGGCTTTCCGACAGTAGTCGCGGGCGTTCCCCCGGACGCTTTTTCGGCAACCGGCCAGCTCTGGGGAAATCCGATCTATAAGTGGGACTACCACAAGGCAACGGGGTATGAATGGTGGATCAGCCGTCTCTCCAAGGTCTTCAGTCTCTATGACGTGGTCAGGATCGACCATTTCCGGGGCTTTGATGAGTACTGGGCCGTTCCCTATGGGGATACGACTGCGCTGAACGGCAAATGGTGCAAAGGTCCGGGCTATGATCTCTTCAAAGTCATGAAGGAGAAGCTGGGAGATCGGGAGATCATCGCGGAAGATCTGGGATACCTGACCAAATCCGTCTTAAAGCTCGTCAAGCGGACGGGCTATCCGGGGATGAAGGTCCTGCAGTTTGCCTTCGAGGGAGATGCCTCGAACGTCTATCTCCCCCACAATTATACGAGAAATGCGGTGGTCTACACCGGCACGCATGACAACGATACGACGCGCGGATGGTATACAGCCGCCGGAAAAAAAGAGAGACAGTTTATCAGAAAGTATGTCGATATACGGAGCAGCCGTACGGCTACATGGGACCTGATCCGAATGGCAATGCAGAGCGTGGCGGACACAGCGATCATACCGATCCAGGATTATCTGGACATCGGCTCTGTGGGAAGGATCAATACGCCTTCCACTTTGGGCGGAAACTGGTGCTGGAGAGTTCTTCCGGGTGAACTGACGGATCTTCTTGCGGAGCGCATGAGAGAATATGCGCAAACTTACGGAAGAATCGGCAAATAATCAGTGTTTCGGGTTGGATTTTTAAAAGAGGCTGTGTTATAATGCACTGTAATTGTGTAAATCAGACAGGAGGATTATTTCAATGAGTGTAACCGTTGAAAAACTGGAAAAGAGTATGGCAAAGCTCACCATCGAAGTGAGCGCCAAGGATTTTGATAAAGCAATCGATCAGGTATATCAGAAGCAGAAGGGCAGAATCAATGTACCGGGCTTCCGCAAGGGGAAAACGCCCAGAAAGATCATTGAGAAAATGTACGGCACAGGTATCTTCCTTGAGGATGCGATCAACAACACGATCAACAGCACCTATCCCGAAGAGGCCGCAAACTGCGAGATCAGCGATGAGATCTCTTCCAATCCCGAGATCGCCCTGGTGCAGGCAGAAGCCGGAAAGCCCCTCATCTATACAGCGACTGTAGCAGTGAAGCCTCCGGTAAGCCTTGGAAAGTATAAAGGCGTTGAAGTCGAAAAGGCAGTTATCGAAGTGACTGACGAGGAAGTTGACGCAAGGCTTAAATCCGAGCAGGAGAAGAACGCGGTCGAGAAGGAAGTGACAGACAGACCTGTAGCAGACGGCGACAAGGTCATCCTGGACTTCGAGGGCTTTGTTGACGGTGTCGCGTTTGAAGGCGGAAAGGGAGAGGCTTATCCCCTTACGATCGGATCGGGCTCCTTCATCCCCGGCTTTGAAGAGAAGCTGATCGGCGCAGAGATCGGAAAGGAAGTTGACGTCGATGTCACATTCCCCGAGAATTACCAGGCAGCTGACCTTGCGGGCAAGGACGCAACTTTCAAGTGCACCGTGCACAAGATCACAGTAAAGGAACTTCCCGAGCTGAACGACGAGTTCGCGGACGATGTTTCCGAGTTCTCCACACTTGATGAGTTTAAGGCTGATATCCGCAGCAAGATCGAGGAAGAGAAGAAGACTGCAGCGAACACCGAGAAGGAAAACAAAGTGATCGACGCGATCATCGCGGATTCCGAAATCGAGATTCCCGAGCCCATGCTGAGAACCCAGCAGGAGCAGATCGTGGATGAGTTCGCACAGAGACTTCAGAGACAGGGACTGAACATTGACCAGTATTTCAGCTACATGGGCGGTTCCAGAGAGAAGATGATCGAGGATGTCAAGGATCAGGCTGACAAGCGCATCCGCACACGCCTCGTTCTTGAGCAGATCGTAAAGGCAGAGAACATCACTGCGACAGAAGAAGATTTTGAGACTGAGCTCGGCAAACTGGCTGATGCTTACGGAACAGACATCGACACTGTAAAGAAAATCTTTGAAGGCAAAGAAAAAGAGAGAATGATGGAAGACATCGCTGTACAGAAAGCGGTTTCCTTCGTCACAGACAATGCAGTAGAGAAGTGATCGGAAGGCGGAGTACAGTTTCTGTGCTCCGCCCTACATTTAGCCGGTCATGGAAACCCGCTGCGACCGGGAGGTCTCAGCGATGTTGTGAATGTTTAATCGGAGATTGAAAATGGCAAATTTTATTCCTTATGTAATTGAACAGACCGGGACAGGCGAGCGCTCTTATGATATTTTTTCAAGACTTCTCAAGGAGAGGATCATTTTCCTCGGAGATCAGGTGACAGATGCCTCTGCAGAGCTGATCGTGGCGCAGATGCTGTTCCTGGAAGGAGAAGATCCGGATAAGGATATCCAGTTTTATATCAACAGCCCCGGAGGATCCATTTCTGCCGGTATGGCGATCTATGACACGATGCAGTTCGTAAAGTGCGATGTCTCCACAATCTGCGTCGGTCTTGCCGCCAGCATGGGAGCCTTCCTTCTCGCGGGCGGAACCAAGGGAAAGAGATATTCTCTTCCCCACTCGGAGATCCTGATCCATCAGCCTCTGGGCGGCACAGAAGGTCAGGCCTCGGATATCGCGATCCAGGCGGCGCACATGGCCGCGATCAAGGAGAGAATGAACCGCATTCTGTCACAGAACACGGGGCAGCCCTATGAGAAGGTGGTTCTCGATACGGACCGCGACAACTGGATGACACCTGATGAGGCCCTCGAATATGGTCTGATCGACCGGATCTATACGACCCGCAAGGAGATTACAGATGGCAGATAAGACGAAAATGCAGCCGCCCCGCAGGTGCTCATTCTGCGGCAGGACTGAGAAACAGGTAGCGAAGCTGATCGCAGGGCCGAACGACATCTATATCTGTGACGAGTGTGTTGCAATCTGCTCGGATATCATCGATGAGTCACTCGAGGAGGCGGATATGGCTCCCCTCGAGGGCGGTGAGAGCGGAATCAATCTTTTAAAGCCCCTTGAGATCAAGAATTTCCTGGATGAATATGTGATCGGGCAGGAGGAAGCCAAGAAAACGCTGGCGGTCTCTGTCTATAACCACTACAAGAGAGTGATTCCGAACTCCGATTCGGACCAGGAAGACGATGATGTGGAACTTCAAAAGAGCAACATCCTGATGCTGGGTCCCACCGGTTCCGGAAAGACCTATCTGGCGCAGACGCTTGCCAAGATCATCAATGTCCCGTTTGCCATCGCGGACGCGACGACACTGACAGAGGCCGGCTATGTCGGCGAGGATGTAGAGAATATCCTGCTTAAACTCATTCAGGCGGCAGACTACAATATCGAGCGCGCCGAGTACGGCATCATCTACATCGACGAGATTGACAAAATATCGAAGAAGGGCGAGAACGTCTCGATCACGAGAGATGTCTCCGGCGAGGGCGTTCAGCAGGCGCTTCTGAAGATCATCGAGGGAACCAATGCGTCGGTTCCGCCCCAGGGCGGAAGAAAGCATCCCCAGCAGGAGCTCATACAGATCAACACGACCAATATCCTCTTCATTGTGGGCGGTGCGTTCGACGGACTCGACAAGATCATCAATGAAAGAATGGACAAGCGGTCTATGGGCTTCCATGCGGCAGTGCAGGGACGCGATTCCAAGAAGATGGATGAGACCCTCCGGCAGGTCATGCCCCAGGATCTTGTCAAATTCGGCCTGATCCCGGAATTTATCGGGCGCGTGCCGGTCGTCACAACGCTGAACGAGCTGGATCGTGAGGCGCTCATACGGATCCTCAAAGAACCCAGGAACGCGCTGGTGAAGCAGTACAGGAAACTCTTCGCCTATGACGGCGTAAAGCTCAGCTTTGAGGACGACGCTCTCGAAGCGATCGCGGATCTCGCTGTGTCGAGAAAGACGGGCGCCCGCGGACTTCGCTCCATTATGGAGAAAGTCATGATGGACGTCATGTACACGATCCCCTCCGACGAGACGATCAAGGAATGTGTGATCACAAAGTCTTCTGTCGTTGACGGAACGTCGCCCCTGATCATCCGCGAAACGCCCCAGATCAAGACGATCGACCTTCTCGAAGCCAACTGAAGACAGACCGGGGATCTCCTTTTCCCGGTCCTGTAAACCGGAAAGGACAGCATATGGTCATCAAAACAGTAAACCTTGAGACAGTCTGCGGGATCACCAGCAAACTTCCCGAGAATACGAAACCGGAATTCGCGTTTGCGGGAAAGAGCAACGTCGGCAAATCTACGCTGATCAACGCGCTCATGAACCGGAAATCCTACGCGCGAACCAGTTCGACGCCGGGAAAGACACAGACGATCAATTATTACAATGTTAACGATGAGTTTTACCTGGTCGATCTGCCCGGATACGGCTACGCGACAGCCGGTGTAAAGGTCAAGGAGCAGTGGGGGAAGATGATCGAGAGATATCTTCACACCAGTCAGAAGCTGGATGCGGTCTTTCTCCTTGTGGATGCAAGGCATGAGCCCTCCGGAAATGACGTCATGATGTTTGACTGGGTGCTGGCAGCAGGTTTTACGCCGTATGTGATCGCCACGAAGTCGGACAAATTAAAGAGAAGCCAGATCGCCAAACAGATGGCGATGATCAAGAGAACGTTCAAAGAAAAGAGCACCGCAAGTCATGAGGTGAGCTTTGAAGTGATTCCGTTCTCGGGGCTTTCCAAGGCCGGGAGAGAGGACATTTATCAGATCCTGGAAGCGTTTCTGGAGGAAGGTGAACAGGAAACTGACAGCCCCGAGGAAACAGGTCTTGGGGAAAGCTGAGCGTTTTCAGAAAGAAGTACGGGAGCTGTACCGATCATCGGTACGGCTCCTTTTTTAGAAATATTTGTGATTCTGTTTCAAAATATGCTTGACATTGGAATAGACGGTGTTATAGTAGTTATAGAACAAATACAAGCAAGGAGGACAACTATATGAACATTCAGAAATTCACACAGAAGTCCATTGAAGCAGTCAATCAGTGCGAGAAACTCGCCTATGAATACGGAAACCAGCAGATTGAGCAGGAGCACCTGCTTTACAGTCTTTTGACGATAGAGGACAGCCTGATCCTGAAGCTCATCCAGAAGATGGGAATTGATCCCCAGGAGTTCAAGCAGAGAGCCGAGAACGCGCTCTCCGGACTCAACAAGGTGAGCGGCGGAGACTCCAGGGTCTATGTCAGCGGGGAGCTCAACAAGGTTCTTCTGGGGGCCGAGACAGAAGCGAAGCAGCTGGGCGATGAATATGTCAGCGTCGAGCACCTGTTCCTGTCGATGATCAGGAACGCGGACCGCAATGTCGGAAAGATCTTCAAGGAGTACTCCCTCACAAGAGACCGCTTCCTCAAGGCTCTCTCTTCCGTGAGAGGAAATCAGAGGGTGACCTCGGACAACCCCGAGGCGACTTATGACACATTGGAGAAGTACGGCGAGGAGCTGGTCGGAAAGGCCAGGGACCAGAAGCTTGACCCCGTCATCGGCAGGGACGCGGAGATCCGAAACGTAGTCAGGATCCTTTCCAGAAAGACCAAGAACAACCCTGTTCTGATCGGTGAGCCCGGTGTCGGTAAGACGGCGGTCGTAGAGGGGCTTGCGCAGAGAATCGCGGCGGGCGACGTGCCCGAAGGCCTCAAGGACAAGAAAATCTTCTCCCTCAACATGGGATCCCTCGTGGCGGGTGCCAAATACAGAGGCGAGTTCGAGGAAAGACTCAAGGCAGTCCTCGAAGATGTCCGGCAAAGTGACGGAGAGATCATCCTCTTTATCGATGAGCTTCACACGATCGTCGGGGCAGGCAAGTCGGAGGGCGCCATGGACGCCGGCAATATGTTAAAGCCTATGCTGGCCAGAGGCGAACTTCACTGCATCGGCGCGACGACGCTCAAGGAGTACAGGCAGTACATTGAGAAAGATGCCGCTCTGGAGAGAAGGTTCCAGCCGGTCATGGTGGATGAACCGACCGTGGAAGATACGATCTCGATCCTCCGCGGACTCAAGGAGCGCTATGAAGTCTATCACGGCGTCAAGATCATGGATAACGCGCTTGTGAGCGCGGCTGTGCTCTCGAACCGCTATATTTCGGACAGATTCCTCCCCGATAAGGCGATCGACCTCGTGGACGAGGCGTGCGCGCTGATCAAGACAGAGATGAATTCCCTGCCCACGGAACTCGACGAACAGCAGAGGAAGATCCTGCAGCTGGAGATCGAGGAGACAGCGCTCAAGAAGGAGGACGACAAGCTCAGCAGAGAGCGCCTGGAGGACCTCCAGAAGGAACTGGCAGAGCTCAAGGAGAGCTTCGCGACGATGAAAGCGCAGTGGGAGAACGAGAAGGCCCGCGTGGACCAGCTCTCCAAGATCCGCGAGCAGATCGACCAGGTAAACGGCGAGATCCAGAAGGCGCAGCAGATCGGTGACCTCAATAAGGCGGCAGAGCTCCAGTACGGCACACTGCCCGCTCTCAAGAAGCAGCTCGAAGAGGAAGAGAGCCGGATGAAGGACGAGGACGTCTCCCTGGTGCACGAGCGCGTCACGGAGAACGAGATCGGAAGGATCGTCTCCCGCTGGACCGGAATCCCGATCAGCAAGCTGACAGAGAGTGAGAGAAGCAAGACGCTCCACCTCGATGATGAGCTCCACAAGAGAGTGATCGGACAGGATGAAGCCGTGACCAAGGTCTCTGAGGCGATCCTCAGAAGCAAAGCGGGCATCAAGGACCCCACAAAGCCGATCGGATCCTTCATGTTCCTCGGTCCCACAGGCGTCGGCAAAACTGAGCTGGCTAAGGCTCTCGCCCAGGCGCTGTTTGATGACGAGAAGAACATCGTCCGAATCGATATGAGCGAATATATGGAGAAATTCTCCGTCTCGAGACTGATCGGAGCGCCGCCCGGATACGTCGGATACGAGGAGGGCGGACAGCTCACGGAGGCGGTTCGCCGCAAACCGTACAGCGTCGTGCTCTTTGATGAGATCGAGAAGGCCCATCCGGATGTATTTAATGTACTTCTGCAGGTGCTCGACGATGGCCGGATCACGGATTCTCAGGGAAGGACCGTGGACTTTAAGAACACGATCCTGATCATGACTTCCAATATCGGCGCGCAGCAGATCCTGGCAGACCTGGAGAGGCAAAAGAGTGACGAGGAGGAGATCAGCGAAGCGACGCAGGAGAGCGTCATGAACCTGCTCCGCAGCCATTTCCGCCCCGAGTTCCTCAACAGACTTGACGAGATCATTCTCTTCAGGCCTCTGTCCAAGGACAACATTGCAGGCATCATCGACCTGATCATAGAAGACCTCAACAAGCGTCTGGAGGAGAGGCAGATCTCGATCCGTCTCACGGACGAAGCGAAATCTTTCGTCGCGGACGCCGCCTACGATCCTTCCTTTGGCGCAAGGCCGCTCAAGAGATATATCCAGAAGCATGTGGAGACACTCTCCGCAAGGCTGATCCTGCAGGACCGCGTGGAGGAGGGCGACACGATCGAGATCGGCGTCGACGGCGACCATCTCGAGGCCCATGTGGTAAAGTCCGAATCATAAAGGAAAATTTCGAAAAAAGTAAACAGAAATCTGAAGCGGGAGCCGCGCATTGCGGCGCCCGCTTTTAGGAGTTAAGGAGAATGATATGAAATATGACTTTACCTCGATCATGGACAGGAGAGGGAAGGACGCCATCGCTGTGGACTGCCTCGGGGAGGAAGGCTCCTCCTTTTTTCCGGGAAAGCCCAAAGAGGGCTATGACGCGATCCCGATGTGGGTCGCGGACATGAATTTCCCCACCTGCCCCTCTATTCCGGAGGCGATCATAGCGCGCACGAAGCACCCGGCCTACGGGTATTTCGAGTTGCGGGATGAATATTTTGACAGGATCATCGAGTGGCAAAGAGACAGAAACGGCGTACAGGGGCTGACAAGAGAGGCCATCGGCTACGAAAACGGCGTGCTCGGAGGAGTGTTATCGGCGCTCAGCGCTTTTTGCGCAAAGGGGGACTATGTGCTTCTCCATTCTCCCACGTATATCGGGTTTACCAATTCCCTGCTAGGCAGCGGATACCGGATCGCGCTGTCGCCGCTTCGCCCGGATGAAGAGGGAGTCCTGCGGATGGACCTTGCGGATATGGAGGAGAAGATCCGCAAATACGATATCCGGGCTGTGGTGTTCTGCTCCCCTCACAATCCGTGCGGGAGGGTCTGGGAGCGCCGGGAGATCGAGGAGCTGGCTGAACTGTGCCGGAAGTACGATGTGAATATTATTTCGGACGAGATCTGGTCGGACATTATTACCGGCAGTAAGCGCCATATCCCGACGCAGTCCGTCTCGGAGGACGCCCGCATGAGAACGGTGGCGCTCTACGCGCCTTCGAAGACATTTAACCTGGCGGGGCTTGTGGGCTCCTACCACATTATCTACAACCGCGCTGTGCGCAAGCGGGTTCGCAAGGAGGGATCTCTGTCCCATTACAACAATGCAAATCTCCTCTCTATGTACGCGCTGATCGGGGCCTATAGCAGGGAGGGAAGAGAGTGGCTGGACGAGCTGCGCGAGGTACTGGGGCAAAACATTGACTATGCGTGCGGATACATCCGGGACCACTTCCCGGGCATCCGGGTGTCCAGACCCGAAGGTACGTATATGCTCTTTCTTGACTGTACGGAATACTGCAGGGTGCACGGCATCAGTATGGACGAACTTCTCCGCTCGATGTGGGATGTCGGTGTGGCGGTTCAGGACGGGAGACCCTTTCACGGAGAATGCCATATCAGGATGAATCTGGCGCTTCCGCTGTCGCGGGTAAAGGAAGCGTTTGAGAGGCTCGATGCAGTTCTGTGAGCCGCTATTTTGCCCTGAAAGAAAAATAGAGGGTGATAAGACGAACAGATCCTGCTTTATCGGGCGGAAGCGGAGTCCTATACTTATACCTGTAAACCAAAACAAAGACCTTTCAACCGGCAAAGAAAGGCGTTTCGAAATACAGGAGGTAATGACAATGATTGGATGGATCTTTCTTATTCTTATGATGTATGTGCTGCTCAAGATCACGGGCCTTGTATTAAAAGTGGTCGGCAAAGCTTTCGGATTTGTATTCGGGCTGGTCGGTTATCTCTTTCTCGGCGTGCTGGCTGTCGGGGCGCTGGGAGCGGCAATGGTTTTCCTGCCGGTCATCGTAGTGCTCGGCGTACTCGGGATCGCAGGCCTGGTCAGCAGCACTGTCTGACTTAACGGTGCCAGGCACCATAAATTTTTTATAAACTATTGTTTATAAAAATTTTATGGTGCCTGGCACCGTTAATTTCTTCTTTTGGGTGAAAATAGAGATAAAAAATCGTAAAGTGTTGCAACTTAAACGTTTTCTGCTATAATGAATCTAACATTTATTATTATACTTCACCTATGAGGGAGGAAAGGTCATGAAGAAAACACTGAAAAGGACACTGCTTTTAGCTCTGGTCACTACTCTGCTGGTTGGAACTTTTGCGATCAGCGCGGGCGCTGTATCGAAAAAGACAGTCAAGAACCTGAAGTTTACGACTTCGGTCAGTGCCATCGGAAAGTATGGCGCAAGGGTCAAGAAGGGAACTACAAAACTTACATTCGCAAGCGGACAGGGCTATGTAATCTTCACAGCACCTGCGACAAGGACTTACAGCATCACATTCAAAGATCTCAAGCAGAACTCGAGATATGGAACCTTTACTTCCATCGCCGTTCAGCAAAAGCCCAAAATGTCATCCAAGTACGGATTCCTGAGGGAAGTCGCGACACAGGGCGGCAGAACAGACTTCCTGCACCTCAATGTCAATAATTACAAAGACAGAGTCAGCAAAACGACCTTGGATAAGTACCTGACTTCCCGCCGCGTGAGCGTCAAATTGAAAAAAGGTCAGTCCATTTACTTCCACCTGAGCTGCACCAAGAAGACTACTGCAACGCTGGTCATCAAATAACAGCGAGTCGGAAGAGACTCAGGGATAACAGAGTAATACAACATAGGGCGGGCTTCCTTTTACAGGAAGCCCGCCCGTTTTTTTGTATTTTGCAGAAATCAGGACACGTTTACCGGATATCTGTTATAATGAAAAATTGAAAAACAGAATTACCTGATGTACGTTTCACAGGCTTCACCGGTAATGGTAAGGAGGAAGAACGAAATCATGAATGAAATGGAAAGAGAACCCGCACTGCCCATGGAGCCCGACGGCGGAGAGCTGAATGCGGAAAATTCATTCGGAGAAGCTTCCGGCTCCGCTGAGGTAC
>DLYC01000195.1:14004-14452 GCA_003447895.1 Lachnospiraceae bacterium
AGAAAGAAAAGAGAAGAAGCCTTTTCTGAGGGGATCCGGGAGCTGGACAGATATCATCCCGATTGCGGCAATGCTGTCTGTCGTGATGATCCTGGTCGGAGATCTTATCTCCCTTGTGCTGACAAGTACCGTCATTCCCGCGGAGCAGATCGGAATGAACCTCCTGGGAGACGCGGACAGCGTTGAATTCCTGATGCAATATTTTGACTTCTTCGGAATCTGGATCGCTTTCATGCTGGTGATCCTGCTGTTTAAGGACAATTGGCCTATGTGGAAGGCTTTCCTTTACAACAGGCACGGCAACAACCTGAAGTCGATCCTGGCCGGTATTCTGCTGGGTTTTGGCTTGAACGGATCCTGCGTTCTGGTGTCGTGGATCATGGGAGACATTAAGCTCTCTTACAGCGGGTTCAGCCCGGTACCCTTCTTCACGTTCCTTGCCTGTGTA
>DLYC01000159.1 GCA_003447895.1 Lachnospiraceae bacterium
GGAGTTTACGGACAATCTTCTGCTCTGGCATACGGCAAATCCGCCGGCTGTGGGCCTGTAAGACGGAGCACCGAAGAGAAACAGGACAAAAAATCGTTCGCATTCCTTAGATCTTAAGGAGATTGTGAAGGAAGAGGATGTACGGTTCCTGGCGGAAAGCGCCTTTGCCGATGCCTGCTGCCCGGGCAATCCCCGCGACACCAGTGTGGAGGAGATTGTGGGCCTGTACCACAGCCTCATGTAATCGGAGCCGGTCACGTAATATTGAACTGTATATCTGCCGCCTGCGGGAGTGATCCCGCAGGCGGTGTTTTCGTCCGGACAGAGATCGGGTGTTCCGCCCGGCTCCGGCAGAAGGCCCGGGAATATCGCCGCTGCAGGGAGCGAAAAGGAGTTTTTTTCGGGGAAAACGGTGCGCACTTTTGCTTGTGTTTCTCCGGATGCGGGAATATAATGAATTACAGATGAGCCCAAAAAACAGACGATGAGGTGACATCAATGAAAGCTACGTATCTCTCACGTTCGGCAAAAATCACGGCGCTGCTGCTGTGCACAGTCCTTTTGGCCTGCCTGCTGACGGGCTGTACTGTCCCTGTGACGCAGCGGAATTTGATCGCGGCGGCTCTGGGCCCGACGGCGGCATCGTTCTTCCCCAATTCTGCCCAGGTTCAGACGGATACTGCGGGCGCCGCACTGCCGTGTTATTATGACACGGCATCAGGGACAACCTACTATGTCTGTGAGGATCTGAATAAGGTAAGTGCGACAGAGTATGGTTATACACTGCGGGCATTCTACTTTCAGAACGGAGTGCTTCGAAACAGAACCCTTGCCACCCGTACCGTGCTTTACAATGCTTCGGGTCAGACCTTCACCAGCTGCCGGGATTACGCGGGAAATGCGATCACGGATGCGGATTACGAAAACTATGCGGACCGGTATTTCTCCAGCTGCTCCAAGGTGAGCGTCTCTCTGGACAGCGGAACGGCAGCTGCAAATCAGCCTCTTGTGGTAACGCCGACGCCCACACCGATTCCCACACCCGCGCCGACACCGACGCCGGAACCGGCGTCCTACTATGGCCCGGCACCGGTGATTACCAAGAACCCGACCAGTGAGTCTCTTGCCATCGGGGGAACGACATGGTTCATTTCGCATGCTCAAAACGCAAGCCGGCTCACCTGGCAGGCGGTCAGTCCGGCTGGCCTGGTCTATACGACGGCCGAGGCGCTGAGTCTCCATCCCGGCCTGGTGCTGGAAAATCAGGCGAACGACACGCTTGCCGTTCGCAATGTTCCCGCCTCTCTCAACGGCTGGGGATTTCAGGCACGCTTTGAGGGAACAGGCGGGGTGGCTGTCAGCAGCGCGGCCTATATCTATGTGGGCGACTATGTGGGCGCATATCAGAGCGTACTGAGCGCATACCGCGCGGCGTATCAGGTGGGCGGACATACCGCTCAATACGCTGTGAGCAGCGGACTGAGTCCGATGATCGCGCACAGCTCCCATGTGGGCTATGCCTTTAAGGATCTGGACAAGGACGGTATCCCTGAGCTCTTCATTGCGGGGCTTAATACCGATGATGAAGCCCGCTCTGTCATGTATGACGTGTATACGCTGAGCGGCGGTGTTCCGGCCAGAATTGCCGTCTCCTCAGATCAGGAGAAGTTCTATCTTTGTACGGATAACGCCCTCTTCTGCGAGGGATCCCGAGGGGCCGGACTTGCACATGCGTTTATCTACCGCTTCTCAAACAACAGCCTCAGGGCGGTTGAGGGATATATGAGCACGTTTACCGGCAGCAGCAGAGACGGCTACTACTATCAGAGCGGCTCCTATTCTCCGGAGCCGCGTGACGGGGATGTGCCGGTGTCCCAGAGCACCTTCAGCAGCAGAGTGTATGAACGCGAGAATACAGTCTTTCAGCTTCTGCTGACTCAGATTGCGTAAAGGAACAGTCCGGAATGAATCCGGAATCGTGCTGTCGGTAACCGGGAGAAGGCGAATACCTGTCGGCTGAGGAACTTGTCCCGCGCAAAGAGAATCTCTGAGGGACAGAAAGGAGAAAA
Source organism: Lachnospiraceae bacterium (assembly GCA_003447895.1). Lineage (GTDB taxonomy): Bacteria > Bacillota > Clostridia > Lachnospirales > Lachnospiraceae > CAG-791. The sequence continues at coordinate 2,070 of DLYC01000159.1, forward strand.
GGATGGGGTTTACATCACAGGAACTGCTGACATACCTTGCCAACAGCTTCTTCGGCGGGGCTTGGCCCTTGGGAACCGTGACAGGACTGCTGGTTGTGATCGGCGAATGGGGGCTGCTGCAGAAATCCGGTCTGAAGGGCTGGTGGGCTCTGATCCCCTGCGCGAGAGAGTATCAGCTGGCGCGCTGCGCCGGGCGTGAGCCAGAAGGGCGTATTCTCAGCGTGATGGAGTTCGGAAGAATCGCAGTCAATGGGTTGATGTATTGCCTCAGCAGAAGCGGAGGAATTGTCTTATCCGCTATTCTGGTGGTAGAGATTACTCTCAATATCGTCATATTTCTTTACCGTATCCAGGTGTTCAGCGGCCTGATTGAGGTCTACGGTACCCGGAGACGCTGGATGTGGCTTTGGCTTTTTCAGGTTACCCGATGGATCCCGGCGCTTATCTGGGGCTGGAAGAGTGACTATCGACCTGCATGGCAGGTAGAGGACCTGCGCAGAGAGATGGCCGCCCTCGCAACGAGCGGCAGCTCCACCGTGATGGATCACGGTCTCACGGTCAATCTGAAGGAGCGCAGCACCAGAGACTTCTTCCAGAAGAACATTCTGCTCTGGGACATCCATATGACGATTCCGCAGGGACATATGGTGCTTTTGCTTGGCGGCTCGGGAGCGGGCAAGACCACGCTGGTGAATGCCATCAACGGATATGAAAAGGCCAATGCCGAGATCATGCTCAACGGCAGCAACATGTACACCCAGTACAAGCAAATGCAGTATGAGACAGGATTTGTTCCGCAGCAGGAACTGATGCGAAACAAGGATACCGTCTATTATACGCTGATGGATGCGGCAAAGCTGCGCCTTCCCAAGGATGTACCGGGAGATGTCCGACGGCGGCGGGTGGAGGAAGTGATGGAGATCTTTGGCCTGACCGCAGTCCGGAACAGTCTGGTGCAGAAGCTCTCCGG
>DLYC01000067.1 GCA_003447895.1 Lachnospiraceae bacterium
GAGAAACGGATTCCCTGCGCCCTCCGCGCCCGTCTCTTCCGGCCCTTCCGGCTCCTTTTCAGAGGCCGCCGCTTCCTTCTCCCCAAGGATCATTGCCGGCGGCAGCGCATACGGATTCTCAAAGACCGCCTTCTGATTGTGCCTTCCAAGCGCCGTAAGCTCTGTGAGCCCGGGCATCTCATAAGAAGAGAGCACGTATCGCACGCCCAGAAGCGAGTCAACCGGGATCAAAGAGGTGTTTACGATGTTGAAGCTGTCGTATTCCTTCCGGTACCCCAGCCGGTCCAGAAAGTCCAGCTGCCGGTTTTCCGGGCACGACGTGTAGCCGCTGACCGAGGCATAGCCGTATGCCATCGCGTCGAGATAGGCGCCCGTCAGCCCGTCTATGTTCGTGATCCTCGTCGACGTCTGGGAGATCCGGTAAAACCCGTCTTTGTCAAAATCCCGAATGCCCCGGATCTGCGCCTGCTCCTGTCGGCTGTACGAGGCATACTCCTCCGCCGTATCCGAGTGGTAGATCCTCAGCATGGCCCGCGTCTCAAGAAAAGCTTCCAGGAGGCACAGCGCCACCAGGGCCCCCCGCAGTTTCCCCGCGTGAGGAGTCCGGAAATAGTTTCCCGGCACATAGAGAAGACCGAGAAGCACGGTGACTGCCAGCATCATGAGGACGGCGATCCTCGTGCTCGCGCTTCCGCCGGACGGCCAGATCCTCTGGGAGAGTAAGATCAGCACCAGGCACAGGCCGCCGGCTTTCGGGATCACCGACCACTCCCTGAGGCTCCTGCACCGGCCGCGCTCCGGAAGCGATCCCGCCCAGTAAGCCGCAAGGTACAAGAGCACGAAGCACCCCAGGTATCCGAACCTGTACCAGTAGCTCGTATTGGTCATAAACAGGGAGAAAATATAGAAGAGCGGCTTCCAGAAACACGCCATCCACGCGACAAGGAGCGGGACCAATGCCGCCGCCTTCTCTCTTCTCCGGATCCTTCCCGACAGGAAATAGGCCGCCGTGCCAAACATCGCCATTGTCCCGCAGAAGAAGGAGGCCCTGGTGATATCACTTCGCTCGCCGATCCTGTAGCTTCGAAGGACCGACAGGGGATTTCCCCGAAATCCCGGAGAGAGCGGTATGTCTGCCGGGTTCCAGGAGGCCGCCTTTCCGGCTCTCAGGAGAAGGACATTGGGAACAAACAGAACGGAAGCGATCAGAAGCCCGATCCCCATTCCCATTGCGTAGCGCCCCAGGTTCCCCGCGATCGCGGACTTTCCTTCTTTCCTCTTCTCTTTACGGATCTCTTCGTAGAGAAACCAGACGGCGCTGAACAGGTAATTGATCCCGCCCGTATACCAGTTGGCCAGCACGGACACCGCCGCGGGGAGCGCCAGCCGCGCGGGCACAAAACGCTTTCCGTCTCTGTGAACCGCCCCGTGTACTCCCAGGACAATAAAAGGAAGCAATATGACGCCGTCCAGCCACATCACATTACTTCCCTGCGCTAAGGTATACTGCATCAGGCCATAAGAGACCGACAGGATCAGCACGATCTCCCTGCGGATCCTGCCGGTAAAGCGACGCTCCAAAAACCACGCAAAGGCGGCCGATGCCGCGCAGAGCTTGGCCGCGATCAAAACTTCCAGGGACAGGTTCATCTGTTCCTTCGGAAACAGAAGGACCAGAAGATTGAAGGGGGAAGCCAGATAATAGGCCCAGATCGCCACAGCGCTTCCGCCCAGCGTGCTGGAAAACGTGTATCCGACCGCGTTGTGCCCCGTCAGCACATCTCTGTAGTACGAAAAGAGGTCCAGATACTGGAGCTTTGCGTCCGTCACCGCCGGCGTATTGACTCCGAACGGCACGAATCCGTCAGCCGCAAGGACGATCCCCCAAATGAGCAGCGTAAGGAGGGCCGCCCACAGGACGTTACTCCAGCTCCGGGTGGAGCTCCTGCTTCTCCTTTTCCTTCTTCTCGTCAAGCAATCTGTCTCCAAGCTCTCTCATCTCCTCGTTATCCTCAAAGACAAGGATCGTGTAATCCCCGCAGGTCAGAACCTCCGGATTCAGGCTGTAGAACTCCTCGCGAACATTCTCCGGCGGCGTCTTATCGATCCACGGATTGTCCGGGTCATCGCCGTTCTGCTCGATCCACTTCTTCTTCTCCTCCGTGTCCCCCTTTGAGAAATTGTTGAGAAGGACGAAGCTTTTTCCGGGATGCGAGGCCGGATCGTACCAGTTCCTGTTGTTGAGCCAGTCCCTGTAGTCCGAGGGATTGTAGGGCGGCCGCGTCCCGTTTTCCGCGTCGTAATCCCAGAGCGGAAGGACCTGTACGTCGCCGTTTGAGAGCACCGTATTGACGCTCGCGTTCCAGAAAGAGGCATAGCCGTAGTGAAGATCGTGCTCCTCAAGAAACGCGATCAGCTCTTTGCTGGGATCCACACCGATCTTATCCCGGTAGTGCCCCCAGAAGTACAGGTGGCAGACAGAGCAGTAGGCCACAACGACAAGACCTGCGAGAATGGCCGTCAGCCTCTCTCTCTTTTTCAGGTACTCGGAAAAGAGAAGGGCAAACAGGAGCACATCATCCAGGTAGATCGTCAAAAGATACCGGACCGCATGCTGGTTGCAGGCGATGAAGACGCCGGCCACCGCCAGGTTGCTGATCCAGGTATAGAGGATCACAAAGCGGGTAAACTTATTGTCGTGCTTCCGATAGCGGATCAGCGCCACCGTCGGGATCACGAATACAACGATCAGCGCGACGAAGTAGTTGATAAACTTGGTCAGTCCCGGGAAGGACAAAAAAACAGCGCCCTCCACGTTGCCGAATATGACAGTGATCGAGTTTACAAATACGCCGATGGAATACCAGAGCCCGGTGTACTTGTCCATCTTCAGATAGGAACCTTTGCTGTCGCTCCAGTACGTCGCCCCAAGCTTTCTGTAGCAGAGAAAACCGGCCGCCACGACTGCCGCGATCAGGATCACCGTGAACAGGCACCGCTTCGTGCGGAGCACTTCCGACACCTTCTGGTCCTTCTCCAGAAAGTAGAAAATGAGGATCGTCGCCGCAAGGGGAAGCGTCAGGATCATGTCCTGGCGGACACTTCCCAGGAGCGGGAGGAACAGAACGACCGCGAGAAGCACCATCAGCGCGCCCTTGTACACATTCCTGTCCTCCTTCTTAAGAAGAAGGATCCGGTGCATGATCCCGAGCGCCATCACGATATCGAAGAAGATCGTGACATAGGCCGCCTGGAAAAAGAGCATATCCGTCGACTCATTCGCGATATCATAGGTCTGGTAGGGGTTCAGAAGAAGCGCGATGGCGATGACCGCCGCGGCGATATTTCGGTCTTTTCTGGGAAAGAACATGTAGAGGATCGCCAGGATCAGAATGGCCCACATGACGATCACCATGATCTCCCTCGCCAGCATCCAGTCCTTTATGACTGCCAGAATGGGAATCAGGAGCAGATTCGGCGATCTGACAAACAGAACGGTACTGTAGCTCATGCCGGGCGGAAAGAGCTTCCCGGTCTTCATCTGCTCCACGGCCAGCTGAACATAGAAGGCGCTGTCAGAGTGGAAGAAGGCCTTTGTGAACGCGAAAATAATGCCGCAGATGCTCGCAAAAAGCCCCGCGGCGCTGATGCACAGAAGGATCAGCCCGGCTCTGCCCAGCCCGTTCTTCGCGTAATCTGCCGGCTGCACCGGTGCGGCCGGCGCTTTTTTCCTCTCCTGTTTATTGTCTTTCTGAATCGCTTTCGAACTCTTTCCCATATCTTTCTCCGTAAGTTATAAAGAATATACCCATTATACCTTAAGATTCAGCTATGGTGTGAGTTTTCTTTCTGCTCTCCCTCCCGTTCCTTTTTCTCCAGATAATCGATGATCGCCTGCCTGGCCCTGTCCGTCCTGACATAGCGCAGCCAGCCGAGCTTCGCGTTCGGCGTCTCATCGTAGACAATGCGGACTATGTCCATGTTTTTCAGCGCGCGGTCCGGCCCGCACGCCTCACTCTCATCACCGACAAATGCCTCTTTAAAGCACAGTGCTCTCTCCGGATCCAGTTCAAAGCACAAGTCCGGCAGAGAGGCATCCGGAACGATATTCACACTCTTTCCGGTCTCTCTGTCCGTCACCGTGATCATGGCCCGCTCCCGCGCCTCCTTCTCCTCCAAATGACGGATCAGATGCTTGCGCGCTCTGCGGGTGTTGACCCATTCCAGCCACCGGAATGTCGATTTGTCCACATACTCCTCTGATCCCAGGGCCGTGGACGAAACGATTTCGATCATATCGCCGGGATAGATCCTCTCGTAGAGCGGAACAGGATCCTTCCATCCGTTTATGAGCGCATGGTCGGCTCCATACGCAAGACTCGTGTGAATCTTGAAGGCGAAGTCAAGAACCGTGGCGTCCTCTTCGATCTCGATCCTTTCCCTCGATCTCGTATAGACTTTGATCATATGAGAGCTGCTGCTCTTTCTGTTCTTTCTCCTCTCTTTCAGCCCCCGGATTCCGTAGTCGTGGCGGAACTTGCGAAAGTCCTCCTCCCGCTCACAGAAAACTCTCCACCGGTTCTCATACCGGTCCGCTCCGACCATATAGTTGAGATCGCTGTTTTTGCTCTTTCCGAAGGCGACGACTGTAAAACCGAAAGTCTCCGGCTTGAGATTTTTGGCACTCTTTTCTCCCGTGACCAGCGCGCCCTCATGCAGTTTCTTATAGTATTCAAAAAATACATCTTCGGGGGGTTCCTGGCATTTGTCGCTCACAACAAAAAACATATCCTGCAGAGGAACTGTCCTCTTATTGATATGCTTCTCCACGTCTCTTCTGTTTTCCGCCTTCACAAGAAGGTCGTTATGGATGGAGTAGACGCTTCTGTCGCGGAAATACACGCGGACACCGTACTGCTTTTTGTACTCCCATTTGTAGGCTTCCTGTGTCGCAAAGGCCGCGAACCGATCCAGGGCACGGCGGTTTTCCGAAAGGAGCCTCTCATATTTTGACCGGATCACGTCATAGCTGTCGTTCTCCGCTTTCAGGCAGGCGTCCCGAAGTCTGTCGACAAGGCTGTAGGCCTGCGCCGCCTCCCTGATCACAGGGATCAGAATATCATTCGTCACCCGCACCGTCTCAAGTCTTGCCCGCATGTCAAAGGCGTCCATGGTCCTGAGATTGTGGATTCTGTCCGCGGACGCAAGAAGAAGCGCATCCGGCGTCTCGAGCGCAATGCTCTCAATCCTGGTGCGTCTCTCATTGACAACATCGTCATTCTCTCCGCGTCTTGCGAAGTCCGGGCGAAGACAGATCTTGATCGCTGCCGCCTGCCTGACAATTCTCTCTACGTTCTCTCCGAAGGCCTTTCCAATCTCTTCAAACGTGCATTCTGTCATGTCATCTGTATCATGCAGAAGGCCTGCCGCGATCGTGTCGCTCCCGCAGTCCATTTCCACAAGCATCAGTGCCACTTCAATGCTGTGGGCAATATACGGCGATCCGTCTCTCCTTGCGGTCCCGCGGTATGCGTTCTCGGCAAACGCATAAGCGTTCTCGATCTCAATAATGTCCTTTCCCAGGCTGCGGGCCATTTCGATGAGGTTCTTGTATCTTTTCATATACTGGCGGACCTGGGCCATATCAAACTTTCTCTCAGCTGCCATGTCAGCCCTCCTCGAAAGAAATCGCGTAATGGTACCAGTCGTTGTTGTCCAGATGGCTGATGCGGAAACAGCGGCAGAGATTGCGCTGTACCGTTCTGTTGATCGCCCTGGTCATCGCTTCATGCAGATAAAGGCGCATCTGATCCTTCCGGCCTCCGAAGGCAGGCACTCCGGACTCCGCTTCCGGGAAGGCATTTCCGTCCGTGATCTTCTGGATCATCTCCAGCAGTTCCTTCTCATCCTCCTCAATACATTTAATGGAGGGATAGGTCAGATAGAGCTTGCTTGAGATCACTTCCGCGGAATCTGAAATAAGCGCTCGGGAAATCCCGATTACCTGAAGGACCGGCACAGATTCCACCCCCTTCGAGTAGGACACGGCCGCCGCCAGCCCTCCGTGGTACACACTCGATGTTCCCGCGTATTTCCGGAGCATCATTGTCACAATATCCTGCGACGCCTCCAGCTCGATCACAATACTTCTGTCATTGAGCCTGATCGTGCCAAAATAGAGCTTGTCATACATGTATTTATTGACAAAGTCTGTCTTAAAATTCGGCTTTCTCAAGATTTTGCCCTGAGAATTCGTTTTAAAACAATACTTGTATCTCTCTTCCTGCTCCTCCTTGGACAGGCCAAAATCGGCAAGACATCCGTATTCTCCATTCTCGCGGTAGATCAGAAGGACCGCGTATTTGAGTGCCTCCGCGTCGGATTTGCTCTCACGCCCTTTCAGGCTGGAAGTATTATTATAATAAACTCCGTACACCCCGACGCACTTCTGAAGGTCCTGCTCGTACTGCATTCTCTCGTCCTCTTCCTCTGATTCCTCTTCGAGAAGCCTGTTCAGAAGTGTGTCTACTGTCAAAGAAGAGTACGCGCACACCTGCTCGAAAAAGGGATAGATCATGGGAATCCTCTCGCCCTTGCGGACAGAGCTGAGCGTCGCCTTGGATACCCCCGTCACACGGCAGAACTCTGCATCATTTGCCAGTTCATTGTGCTTTTTGATGTAATCAATGTTGCTGTTGAGATTTCTGAGTGCTTCGTTTCTCTCTACCATGGCGTCTCTCCCTTCT
>DLYC01000005.1:0-5459 GCA_003447895.1 Lachnospiraceae bacterium
GCGCCGAGCGGCATGATCGGCCTTGAGACAGCGCTCTCCTTATCCATCCGGCATCTGGTAAGGCCCGGCCACCTCACAATGATGCAGATGCTGGCCTGCCTGACCTGCAATCCCGCCGATTTTTATCACCTGCAGGCGGGCCGCGTCGAGAAAGGCGCCGCCGCGGACCTCACGCTCTTTGACCCTGACGAGGAGTGGATCGTCCCGCCGGCCTTCGCCTCCAGGTCCTGTAATTCTCCGTTTATCGGCGAGAAGCTCCCCGGCGTCGTACACTATACGATCACCGGAGGGGAGATCGTTTACAGAAGGTGATCTTTATCAAATAAAGCCATGGCTCCCTGAATCCCGGCGGCATCCCGCCGGAAAGCATTCATTTGGAAGCCATGGCTTTTTATTGGTTCACTTATTTTCGGTCTTCGCTTATCTCCCTGACGGTGTCCCTGATCACAAGACTTGTTTCCAGCCGGATCTCTCTCTCTTGCGGTTTCCTGCCCTGAATGAGGCCGATCAATGTCTGTGCCGCTACGCGTCCCTTCTCAGCCGCGTCCTGGTGAATGGTCGTAAGCTTCGGCGTGCAGATCCTGGAATAGAGATTGTCATCAAATCCCACCACGGACAGATCCTCCGGAATTCGAACCCCCCTTTCCTTCAGTTCCGACATCATGATCACGGCATAGAGATCGGAACAGCAAAAGACTGCCGTGAACTCCCGCATCTTTGTGCAGAGCTCTTCGGTATTGGCCCATCCCTCGCCGGAGTTTGGCTTTATCAGGATGAAATTCCGGTCACTGTATTCAATCCCCGCGTCGCGAAGTGCCCTGCGGTAGCCCCAGAAGCGCTCCTTGTCGACACCGACCCGGTTGTCTGTCAAAAATCCGATCCGGCGATGCCCTTTCCCGATCAGGAAGCTCACCGCTTCATAGGAGCCCTTCTCATCGTTTAGCCCGACATTGACAAAGCTGCTGTTTTTTCCGGAGCTGTAGGTATCGATACAGACCACCGGCTTATGGTACTTGGCCGCGACCCTGTCCGCGTCATCGTCCATCATGCAGAAGAGGATCAGGCCGTCGACGTTCCAGATGGACACATGCTGCAGGATCTCCGCTATGTCATCGGAAATATAGAGCATCATATAATAGCCGGCCTCCCGGACAGCTTTCTCGATTCCTCCGATCATCTCCGAGACAAACGGATCGCTCAGGATATTCTCACTGTTCCAGTACTGATATTCGAGGGTCTTTAGGACCACACCTATGATCTTGGACTGCCCCTGCGCGAGATTTCGCGCGTTGATATTAGGTACGTACTCCACTTCCTCGAGAAACTTCTGCACGCGCTCGATCGTTTCCGCGGAGACCTCCCTGGTCTTCCCGTGGATGACATTGGAGACGGTTGTCGTACTAAGTCCCAGACTGGATGCGATCTCCTTAATCGTAATCATGCTTTCTCTCCTTCAATCTCTTCCCTGTTTAAAGATCTGAGCCGTCTATCTTCTGCTCCTTCTCGCAAGCACGCGTTTTTTCTTCGCAAGCTTCGATCTCAGAAGCGCCACCCTTCTCCAGTGTACAAACGAATACCAGGCGCACAGAAGTCCCACTGCCACGGCGAGCACTGTCAGGACGGTCCTTACAGTCCTCCAGGCGGGTGTCTTGTAGACAAGCTTCGTCCCGGCGCCGATTCCGTTCATGGCGTTACTTCGGGAGACGGTCTGAAGGATCCTTCCGGCAGCCTGCCTGAATCTTCCGCGGACGCCGTAGGTCAGCACCGCTCCCCTCAGCATATAATTGTTGTTGGACGCGTTCTGCCAAAGGTCGGTTCCGGCCTCCAGGCCTTCCAGGATATCGGCGTACTCCGCCGTCTCCTTCGTGATCTCGTCCGACATGACAAATCCCGTAAATCCCCATTCTCCGCGAAGCACTTTGCTCAGAAGGCCGATGTGTCCGCCGCTCCATCTGGGGCCGACCCGGTTCATTCCGACCATGACCGCCTTCTGTCCGGAGCCGCCCTCACTGAGGGCGATCTCAAACGCGCGGAGGTAGAGCTCGCGGATCGCCTGTTCCCCGGCGAGCACGATCACACCGGTCCCGTTTGTCTGCTGGTCCGAGAGGACCATTTTTCCAAGGACCGGGATGACGCCTTTTCCCGAAATCCCGCGGCAGAGCGCCGCCGCGATCTTTCCGGTCAGGCAGCAGTCTTCGGAAAAGCTGTCGCAGTTTCTGCCTCCCATGGCAGTGCGGTGAAGATTCAGGGACGGCATCTTCCAGAAGGTGATGTCCGCCTGCAGCGCTTCCTCGCCGATCAGGCGGGCCTCCTGCATAGCCAGTTCCGTGTTCCACGTGGCGGCCAGAACCGTCGCGGAGGGATAGACAGTGCCCCGCTTCTCTCCATATTTTGCCAAAATACCGGCATTGTCACCGCTGATCAGAGCCCTCGGCGAATGGCAGCTTAACACTTCATTGGCGGCGCCCCCGCCCTTTCGGACGAGCGAATAGGTCTCTCTCCAGGTCAGCTGGTCGAGAATGGCGGTCCACTGATAATCATCAAACTCCGTCTCCCGAAGTTCCGCGATCCCTATACCGTCCCCGCCGTGCGTCGTGTTGTAGACTGGCACCGGGGCGTTGTTGTCCTCCCCGTAGGAGGGCCGAAGGAGCTCGAGGAAGGTGGAACGCGCGCGGTAACTCCCCCCATGCCAGACGGACGGCCAGGACCTGTCCCAGCTCTTTCTGGTCAGAAAATTGAACTCCGAGTCATATGCCGCCGGAGACGCTTCCCCGAAGGCGTTTGTGATCTTCTCGCCGGTAGCCGGAGATTGGGAAAAGATCCTGCTGCTGCTTGTCTGCTCCACTTTTTCCACAAGGCCGGCGTCTCCCGTGCCTCTCATGGAGGCCTCCCTCGCTTTTCCCTTGTAGGCGATCAGGTTGTTCACCGCCGCGTGGGCATCCTGCGCGACTGTTACGAGGCAGGTGCCGCCATCCGCGATATAGGTGCCCTTCCCGTCCGCGTCGTAGGTCCGGAAGGTCTCTTCCGGGATCGTGATCTTGACCTTTTCATACTCGCCGGGCTGGATCTGCTTAGTCTTGGCAAATCCCACAAGCTCCACCGCGGGAAGCTCGATCCCGTTCTCGGAGGCATAGTTCGTGAGGGGCCTCTGCATGTAGAGCTCGACCGTCTCCTTGCCCTCGCGCTCGCCGGTGTTGTGGACTTCCGCCGTGATCTCGTAGCCCTTCTTTCCGAGGACCATCTTCATATTCCGGAGATCAAAGGTCGTATAGGACAGGCCGAAGCCAAACGGGAACGCCACCACTTTGTCGTAGTCAAAACTTCCGGGAGAGCCGGTTCCCGTCACCACGTCCTCGTAGCGGGTCTCGTAATAGCGGTATCCGACGTACATGCCTTCCGTGTAGACGAGGTACTTGTTTCCAAAAGCTTCCTCGCTGTTTGAGATCGTATAATCGCCGAGGTTCACCGAGGCCGGCGCGCTGAAGCTGTTATAGACAAATGTATCGGGAAGGCCGCCCGAGGGATTGACCCTTCCGCCGAGCACTTCCGCGAGCGCCTTGATGCCGCCCTGGCCGAGCGCCCCGACCCACAGGCATCCGTCGACGCCGTATTCATCCAGAAATCCCATCTCCATCGGGTTTTCCGTGTTGAGTACAACGACAATGTTGTCGAAGTGTTCACTGACGTAGCTCATGAGCGCCTTCTCGTCCTCTGTGAGCTGAAGCGCCCTGGCGCCCGTGATCACCCCGTTCTCATGTTCCTCGTCCGTGTACTCCACAGCGGGCTCGAGGAAGTCGGTGCTGCTGCCGCTTCGCCCGATCACGACGATCGCCGCCTCGGAGTACTCCTCGAAGCTCTCCTCCACCTTCTTCGAGAAGGAGTTTCCGCCGCCTCTCTCCGTGAAGTCCCAGAGTCTTTCGTTGACGCGGACCTTCTCCTCTGTCAGCGCGTCGCGAAACGATTGCTCGCCCGTGACCTCCGCTGTACTGCTGTATACGGGCTTCACCGCCGCGGCGCCAAAGACACTGACCGCCGCGCCCTTCCGAAGCGGGAGCGCGTCGTTGTCATTTCGAAGAAGTACGATCCCCTCCCGGACAATGTCCCTGACCATCTCTCTTCCGGCCTCGCGGAGCTCCTCCGTGTCCGTATACTCTGTTTCAAAATAGACCGGGCCTTCTTTTCCCTCGGTCCGATAGGCCTTCTCTCCGAGTGCCATCGTGATGAGCTGCTCGTTATCACTCGTCACACGGTTTCCGACCACTGCCGCTGCGGCAAGCGCGATCGCGAGGACTGTGGCAGTCAATGCCCTGCGCCGGTTCTTTCTGATGCCGCCCCGGAGCTTTTGGATGCTTCGCTCCGTTCCGGTCAGGGGAGTGGGGGCCTCTGTATTTTGACCGCGGCCTGCGGCGCCGCTTTGGATTGTTGTCTCTGTTCTTCTTTCTCTCATATTCCGGTCGACTTCCGTTCTTTCTGGTTTAAGCTTTCAATAGTGTAGTCTTTCCTTATCATAGTCCTACATTATTGTAATACGAAAGGCTTATTTTTTCTTCTAAAATATCTTTTCCCGTAAACAACGACATTTTAAGCATGAATGCGCCTATGTTATGGTATAATGCATACGTTGGTCTTTTTTGTCCCGCAATTAGGGTTTTGAGCGGGGATTTTACATTCTTTTTACATACATCTGATAACAGCGATTACATTCCGGCCGCATAATAGAAACTGCAGCTTTATCGGTATTATGAGGTTTTCAAATGATCTATTGTGTGGAAGATGACAACAGTATCCGGGATCTGATGATCTATACGCTGATGATCGCCGGATTTGACGCGAGGGGATTTGCCGAGAGCGGCGATTTCTGGGCGAATATGGACGAAAGCCTGCCTGAGCTGATTCTTCTCGACATCATGCTTCCGGGCGAAGACGGCATAACCATTCTCAAAAAGCTAAAGAGTTCCGCGGCGACGGCCGCCATCCCCGTGATCATGGCCACCGCCAAGGGCAGTGAATACGACCGTGTAATCGGGCTGGACCTGGGCGCCGACGATTATCTCTGCAAGCCCTTCGGCATGATGGAGATGGTCTCGCGGATCAAGGCAGTGCTCAGGCGGACCGGGAACTCCGAGCGGCGGAGTTTCCTCACCTACGGAAATATCCAAATGGACCTGGCGAGGCACGTCGTCCTTGTGGGCGGCCGGGAGATCGCGCTCACCCTCAAGGAGTACGACCTCTTAAAGCTCTTCATGGAGCATATCGGATTTGTCTTTACGAGGGATCAGCTCCTCTCCTCCGTCTGGGACCAGGAGTACTCCGGCGAAACAAGGACCGTGGATGTACATATCGGTACACTGCGCACCAAGCTTGGCTCGAGCGGGGAGGCGATCCACACCGTGCGCGGGGTGGGCTACCGCCTCGGCTGAGTTTATGGTGCCTGGCACCATAAACTTCCACTTTATAAA
>DLYC01000005.1:5515-7629 GCA_003447895.1 Lachnospiraceae bacterium
TCCACTTTATAAAATTTATAAAAATTTTATGGTGCCTGGCACCATAAAAAAACTATAAAGGACAACAAACTATGCGAGGCAAAATATTCCGGTCGATCTGGTTCGCCCTCCTGTCTGTACTGACCCTGTCCTATGGACTGTTCATGGGACTTTTGTACACGCATTTTACGAACGAACGCCTCGACCAGCTCCGCAACGAGAACAAACTGGTCGCGCACGCTGTCTCGCAGAGTGGCTGGAAGTACTTTGACGGGCTCGGAGAGACGGACTTCAGGATCACATGGATCACATCCGACGGCACGATCCTGTACGACAACGAGGCAGACACCAGGATCATGGAAAACCATATGGAAAGGGAAGAGATCCGCGACGCCCTGCAGACCGGCTACGGCGAGAGCAGCCGCTACTCTTCAACCCTTTTCGAGCGGCAGCTGTACACGGCGCAGAGGCTCCCTGACGGCACCGTTCTAAGGCTTTCCATCACGCAGGCAACGATCTGGACACTTTTTATTCAGTTCCTCCTGCCGATCGCGGTCATCATTCTGGCGGCGCTCGCGCTCTCGCTCGTTCTGGCCTCGAGCCTTTCGAAGCGAATTGTCGAACCCCTCAACGCCCTGGACCTGGACAATCCCCTGTCGAACACGGGTCCCGACGTTTACCCGGAGATCATGCCTCTTCTGACGCGCCTCGACGACCAGCACAAGCAGCTGGCCAAAGACCGCGAGGAGCTTGAAAAGGCTTCGCAGATCCGCCAGGAATTTACCGCCAACGCCTCCCACGAGCTCAAGACGCCGCTCCACGTCATCTCCGGTTACGCAGAGCTTCTCGAGAGCGGCATGGTCCCCTCGGAGGAGTCCCGCAGACTTTTCGCGGGCAAAATCCGGACGGAGTCCCAGCGTATGTCCAAACTCGTGGAGGACATCATCGATCTCTCCCGCCTGGACAGCGGCGGCCTCGGGATGTCCCGCGAACTGACCGACCTGTACAGGATCGCCGTCAATGCCGTGGAGAGTCTCGAGAGCACGGCTAAAGACCACGGCGTGACAGTCACCGTGGAGGGAAAGAGTACGATTCTGTACGGCATTCCGCATGTCCTCTACAGCATCATCTACAACCTCTGCAGCAACGCGATCCATTACAGCAATCCGGGCGGCCGCGTCCTCGTGTCGGTTTCGCAGCGCCCCGGCCAAGCGGTCCTTTCCGTCACCGACAACGGAATCGGAATCCCCGAAGAGGACCTCGACAGGATCTTCGAGCGCTTCTACCGCGTTGACAAGAGCCACTCCAAGGAAGTGGGCGGCACCGGCCTGGGCCTATCCATCGTCAAGCACGCGGCGAGGATCCACGACGCGCAGATCCTTGTCACGAGCAAACTCGGAGAGGGCTCCGTATTCACCGTCGAGTTCCCCGACCGGACCCGTTCCGGCCAGGAATCTCCGCTTACCGCAGGTATCGCGGACCGGGCGCCACAATAACATGATTTCTATGCCGCCGGCAATAAGGCGGATCTGCCAAAATACAGATCCCTTCCGGATGCGGCATCAGAATATAAAACACTCTATTTTGAAGGGGGTAATTCATGACAATCTACGATGTTTTCATTCTGCTCGGAGGCGTAGGCCTCTTCCTCTACGGAATGACGATCATGTCCAGCGGCCTCAAGAACGCCTGCGGCGACAACCTCAAAGTCATTCTCGGAAGAGCCACCAAGAACAAACCGACCTCGATCCTCGCCGGTATCGCGGTGACGATCTTTGTGCAGAGTTCCTCTGCCACGGACGTCATGGTCATCGGCTTCGTCACGTCGGGCCTTATGACGCTCTCCCAGGCAATCGGCGTCATCATGGGCGCCAACATCGGAACGACCGTGACCGCGCAGATCACCGCGTTCAACATCGGAGCCTACGCACCCATGATCCTGTTCATCGGCGCAGTGATGAATCTGTTTCTCAAGAACCGCACGCTCAAGGAAGTCGGCTCCGTCATCCTCGGCTTCGGTATGCTCTTCCAGGGCATCACACTGATGAAGTCCGCGATCGCGCCTCTCGCTGAGACCGCCGCGTTCCGCGCCCTTCTGACTTCCCTCGAAAACCCGATCCTGACGGTTCTCTTCG
>DLYC01000107.1 GCA_003447895.1 Lachnospiraceae bacterium
TCCAGTACCGCGATCTCCGGCGGGTTGTTGAACCTCGGGATCACATCCTCCGGCGCGCTCAGTCCGCTGGTAATAAAGAGCACCACATCTTCTTTTTCATAGAGCCCGTGAACATATTGGGGAAAATACCCCTGCGAGCCTCCGAACACCCCTCCGTAATACGGAAGTACGACTCTTCCGCCGAGAGTGTGGCCGCTGATCACAAGATCGACGTCCCATTTCTGACAGGCATCCCCGTAAACAAAACTCTCCGGATCGTTTGCCAGCATCACTTTGAAGGTGTCCGCTTTCCGGAATTTTCTGAGAAAGCGGAACGTACTCAAATATTTCTTCTTCACTTTCCCCCGAAGGTCCGTAAGCTCATAGGCCTTGTCGTGCATTCCGCCGATCCTCAGCGGAACGCCGTAGAGGACGACATCCTTGAACTCCTCGTTAAGGACAATTCCGCCGGCCTTTTCAATGACCCCTCTTAGGGGATCTTCGCCGTCTTCCCCCGCATGATTTCTGACATAGCCCACTTCCTGCACTCCGTAGGAGTAGTATACGGGCGCGATCTGCGAAAGGCTCTTCACAAGATCGGAGACCGCCTCCGTATTGTCCGCATCCGGCATGATCATATTGCCGCTGATCAGGATGGCATCCGGAGACGTATCGGAGATCTTATTCGCGATCTGCGCGTTTCCGCCCTCAAAGACATAACCGCACAGATCCGAGAGCACGACAAAGCGGAGAGAATCGTGTGTGATCTCACTCTTCCTGGGTGCTGACGCGTTCTCATCAATACTGTAATAGTGGACTTCCGGGTTGGAATAGGACCGCCCCAGCATCCATCTGACCGGAATTCCCACGATGATCGCAAGCACGATCAGCGTGAAAATAAAATCTATCAATTTCCTAATCATCTTCTATCCTTTACAAGAAACTTTATTGTGATCACCCGCCGCGGGCGTCAGTTTCCGGCGCCTTCCCCCGGTTTTTCCCTGAGGTCCGCAAGGCGCCCCCATTTTCTGTCTCTCTCGCTCAGAATGAGTTTGGACCCGTCCTTCATCCTGTAGCTGTCCGGACAGGCGCTTCCTTCGTACTCTCCCGTGATCTCCGGCCACCTGATTCCGATTTCCGGGTCATTCCACGCGATTCCGCCTTCATCGCCGGGGTGGTAGAAATCCGTGACCTTATAGCAGAATTCAGCCTGATCGCTGAGGACAAGAAAGCCGTGCGCGAATCCCTCGGAGATGTACATCTGTTTGCCGTTCTCCTCGGACAAAATATCGCCGAACCACTGCCCGTATGTCGGGCTTCCCGCCCTCAGGTCAACAGCCACGTCATAGACTTTGCCGCGGATCACTCTCACGAGCTTCCCCTGCGGATGATGGATCTGAAAGTGGAGCCCCCTCAGGACGCCCTTGGTCGACATGCTCTGATTATCCTGGACGAATACCATGTCAAGTCCGAACTCCTTCATGTCTCTTGCGTTGTAGGTCTCGACAAAATATCCCCTGTCATCGCCGTGCTTTGTCGTTTCAATGATATACAGCCCCTCGATCGGTGCCTTTGTAACTTTAATCTGTCCCATCTTACTTCTCTTTTTGTCTGAACGTTCCCTTGCCGGTCACTTGGCTCCCTCATGCTTTAAGACTACACCGACTGTCTTAAAGAGGATCTTGAAATCGAGCCAGATGCTCCAGTTCTGTATGTACTCGCGGTCAAGCCTTACGACCTCTTCGAAATCCGTGATATCGCTTCTTCCGCTGATCTGCCAAAGTCCTGTGATCCCGGGTTTGATACTCATTCTCACTCTGTGATGAAGGTCATATTTTTCCCACTCATCGAGCGTCGGAGGCCTCGTTCCGACAAGCGACATCTCGCCCTTAAGGACATTGAAGAACTGCGGAAACTCGTCAATGGATGTCCGCCTTATAAAGTTTCCGATTCCCGCCGGGTTTCCGTTCTTGTCCTTTTTCTCGGAGCCGATAATGCGCGGGTCGTCGTCCATCTTGAACATCATGCCGTCGGCAATGTTGTTCTTTTCCATGAGCTGTTTCTTTCTCTCCTCCGCGTCCATGTACATGCTTCGGAATTTATACATATAGAACTGTTTTCCGTTAAGTCCGATCCTCTTTTGCTTAAAAAAGATCGGTCCCGGTGACTGGATATAGATCGCAGGTCCGACAAATATACACAGGATCAGCGTGATCGCGCAGCCGACCAGTCCGCCCGCGATATCCATGATCCTCTTACATACGATCTGCTTGGTCGATACGACCTTGAGGCTGTTCGTCAAAACCCTGTAAGATCCCACTTTGGAGACTTCCATCGTTCCGTCGCTGTGGGCGTTTAGCGCCTCGAGGCCGTAATGCACAGTAATTCCCATGTCCATGATCGCGTCGATCATATTCATGGGATAAGGCATATTGTCAGGCTGATAGACAAACACTTCATCCACCCAGTCGGTCCGGATCAGATTGATGATATCCGTCTCTCTTCCCATGGTGGGGATATCTCTGATCCGGCGCCCGTTCGCCTCTGTGTCCATCAGATAGACACCGGTGATCCGATAATCCGTATAGACGTTGTCGATCAGGTTATTGACCACCTTCTCGGCCAGAGCCGCCGATGTCATCACCATCAGCGATTTCTTTCCTTCCTTGACCTTGGCAGAATGGAAAATCCTCTTCTTGTTGAGCTGCCTTATAAAGAAGGAGGCGAAAAGATACATCACGACCATGATTCCCGTAAACTTTCGGGAGATCAGATAGATCTGATGCACCATAAACAGAAACAGAATATCCAAAAGCATAAAGCTCACTTCAAACCGGAGCACAGCCCCGAATTCTTCGGCTGCCCCTCTTCGAAGGATATTCTTGTAGCTGTTTGTAAACAGGATGACCAGGATCTGGCAGAATGCTAAAAGCAGCGCCTGATACCTGTAAAGGTAATAGGAATACGGATTCTCAACGCCCATCCATATCCAATAACTCAGAACAAAACATATCTGGAGCATAACGATGTCAAGTATAATAAAATCAATATGCTTGAGCCAGCCCCGTATTTCTTTCTTGTGCATATTAAATACTCCCTGCTGCCGCCTCAGTTGAATCCGAAGATTCCGCGGGCAATGCTGTAAACAGCTTTAATAACAGTTCTTCCTCCCTTTCCCGGAAGATGGAGAACTGTGCCGAATAACCCATATCTCATCTTTTTGAACAGTTCGGGATCCTTTTTCTCCAGATAGTCCCATACATCGTTCATGATCGCCAGCTTGTCCTGCTCGCCCGAGCAGACAGCCAGGACCGATGTGATCGAGGTGATGATCTCCAGATAGTTATACATATACTTGTACATCTGGCTCTTTTTCTCAATCCTGCCCGACTTTACGTTGTCGGAAAAATAGTCGATCATGATCTTGTTGACCCGCGCCTGCTGGTCAAGTCTCTCTGTCATGACTTCCTGATTGACTGACTGATCGTCTCTTCCGATAAAATAGTAGTAGAAGTT
>DLYC01000124.1:0-6412 GCA_003447895.1 Lachnospiraceae bacterium
GCCGCCTCAAAGTCTCCCTCCTCCATCGCTGTGAGGAGTTCCCGCATACTGGTGTCTTTGAGAAAGAGAAGGACAAATCTGCGGATCCTGACATCCGTAAGAAAACGCCTCTTTACGTCTTCATAATCTCCGCGGATCTGTTCATAGCATTCTTTGACATTCATAGACACCTCTCATCCCAGCCCCTAAGGCGGGGCCCTTGTTCCGTTTTATTCCACATAGCTGTTAATGATCTCTTTATTTTCTTCAACTGTCTGTGAAGGTTCATAATCGATCTGGCCAAAGAGATCCGCATGGAGTGTGATGACATTGGTGGTAAGGTAATAGGGGATTACGCACGACTCACCGTTTACCGTTGCAAACATCATGTCCTCCTGTGACGGGAATCCCGTGCTGTCGGTAAGATCCGTTTTCAGGACCAGAAGTCCGAGCCTTATCATCTCCGTGCTTCCCAGGGAAGTCGCGATCTCAGGGGCGACGCTCCGGATTGCCCGGATCCACGCGAACGGACCCGCTTTTTTGGCCTTCTCCATAAGAAGGGACAGCACTGTCCTCTGCCTCTCCGCTCTCTTGAAGTCGTCTCCTTCCGTGTAGCGGATCCGGCAGTAAGCGGTGGCCTGGATGCCGCTCAGATGCTGCAGGCCGGCCTCGGTCACTTCCTCGTAGTCTCTTCCGATCTCGTCGTACATGTCCGACATATAGTCGTTCATGTGCCCCCGCTCTTCCTCCGTGATCTCCAGGTCGATCCCTCCGAAGGCGTCAATGGCATCGATGAGAGCCTCAAACCCGACCGCCGCAAAGTCCGTTATATCCAGGTCCAGATTGGAATTGAGCATGGCGATCGCCTGCTGCGGGCCCCCGTATGTGTAGGCGGCGTTGCACTTTCTAAAGTCGCCTCCGCCTATATCCAGAAGCGTATCGCGGTAGACGGAGACCAGCTTCATCTCTCCGCTCTTTTTATGGATGGAGCAGATCATGATCGTATCGCTTCTGTTGTCTCCGCTAAGGAGGTTCCCATCCCTTGAGTCCACACCGAACAGGGCGATATTCCAGTACTTTTTCATCTGCGCATCCGCTTTTACCTGCTCGCTGATGCTGTTCTGAAGAGACTCTTCAAGCTCCACCGGATTCACCGTCTGAAGGAGAGACCTCAGATACAGAAACGTGCCGGTCCCGGCAGCAAGGATCACAATGATCAGCGCGAGGAGGAAATTCCGCACAGGGTGCGATTTCTTTTTCCTCTTCGCGTACTTTTTCAGTTCCTTCTCCTCAGCCTTTCTCCTTCTCTCTTCCGCTTTTTCCTGCTCCCGCTTCTTAAATTCCCGGTCCTGCCGCTCGCTCTCCTCAAGAGTCTGTCTCCGGGTTCTCGCCTCACTCTCTTCGTAACTTTTCACATACGATATATAATCATCGGCATCGGGCTCGCGGGCGGGAGCCACAGGTCTTCCCTCTTTTCTCGTTTTCTCTTCGGCCGCTTCCTGCTCTCTCAAGTATGTGTTGTAGTCACCCGGGTCATGGGGCTTTGCGCCTCTTCTGCTTCTCCCTTTCCCCCTCTCACTTGCCTCCCGGCGCCTTGCGAAGTCCTCGTAGTCCTCCTCTTCCCCGATCTTTTCCTGCCGGAGGATCTTCTCTTCTATCTCTTTTCTGCTCTTTGTCATACCAGCTCCTTAGGATCAGATCAGTTCCAGACCCTCCTTTTCACACCATTTCCTTGAAAACTCCGTGTACACACTCTCCCGGTAGTTATACCAGTCCATGATCCGATGCTGTTCCCTGAGTGCGGCCTCGAACGCACTGAGCCCGCCTGAGAGCGCGCCATACAGCTTTTCTTTGGCCCTGTCATCCCCGATCGTGTTAATAAAGCCGGTCATGACCTTTCTCCGGCCCTCGTCGCCTATATCCGGAAGCTTAATAAAGTCTTCCCCGTGCCGCAGGACATCCTCTTCCGATGAAATGCCGTAGACTGCCTTTCCGAAGATCATCCCGTCCATAAACATCAGAACTGTCTCAAGCGGTATATAGTAGTAGTAAACGGCATTTAACGGAAATGAGAGAGACTGCATCACATCATCCAGTCGTATCTTCATATATGATTTCCTCTGTATCCTTATTCTTTTATATTTTGCCCCGTTGAAACGGCGGCGTTTCCCCGACGGTCTTTAACTATAGCATAGTGCAGTATCGCCACTTGGATGTCAAGCCCTTTTTAGACGAACGCGCCCGCGCCCGGGAACCTTTCGCTTGCGCGTTTTTATGAATCAAACTATACTTTGAATCAGTATGATTGCTTTTTTGGGGAGGTTATCCATGGGCAGAATCATTTCCAATCTGTTGATCGTCATATTCACAGCCATCATCGCTGTGAGCGGTTATCACCTGTATCAGATCTTTCACGAATACCATGTAGGTGAGCAGCAGTACGAATCCACTGCCAACACCTATGTCCGCCCTGCGGAGGAGACGCCCGCCGAGGACTATCCGCCCACCGTGTGCCCGATCAGCGTGGATTTCGAGGGACTGATCGCCCAAAATCCCGATGTCGTCGGCTGGATCTACAGCGAGGGGACACAGATCAATTACCCGGTCTTACGGGGCGAGAGCAATGAGACCTATCTCCACACAATGATCAACGGCGAGTACAATTCCTCCGGCAGTATTTTCATGGATTTTCGCTGCCAGCCGGACCTCTCGGACTACAACACGATCCTCTACGGGCACCATATGAAGAACGGCTCCATGTTCGCCTCACTCCACGAGTATACGGACCAGGCCTTCTATGACGATCACAAGTTCATGTGGTATCTGACTCCGGACCATGTCTACAGGCTGGACGTGATCGCGGGCTATGTCGGCGACGCGGAGGCGGAAGTTTACACCATTTTCCAAAACACTGACGAGCTGAACCACTATCTCTCCTACGCCTCTTCCCACTCCTCCTTCACACCGGAAGCCGTTCCGGAGGACATCAACGGGATCGTGGTGCTCTCCACCTGCTCCTATGAGTACGACGACGCGAGATACGTCGTGGTCACAGTGCCGGTCATGACCGATTAGATTCCTTCCCGGATCTCATACAGGACAGCCGAGAAAGCGGGCAGCTCGATGGTCGCGCCCCCGATGCCTCTCGCCTTGATCTTTGTCCTTCGCCCGGGCTTTCGGACGGTCCCGTTGTAGCAGTCCCAGTCCGAGTGGATCAGGATCGTCAGGGTCTCGTCCCTCTCGGGCGTGTACACATATACGTGCGGCTTGTCAGAGAAATTGAAGAAAGCGGCAACGCTCTGCTTCCTGCCGTTTCTCCGGATGCCGTACACATTGTTCATCATGTCGTTGATCGCGATCCACTTAAATCCGTCGGGCTCGTAGTCCCTCTCATAGAGCGCCGGATTCTCTTCATAGATCTTATTGAGCTCCATGATGTAGTGGTGGAAGCTGTCGTGAAGAGGATACTTGAGAAGGAAGTAATCCGGCTCCTTCGTCTCGTCCCACTCCCGGATCATCGCGATCTCATTTCCCATAAAGCTCAGCATCTTGCCCGGATGCACGGCCATATACAGATAGAGCGCCCTGCACTGCGGGAATTTCATCTCATAGGATCCGAAGATCTTATCGATGACAGTCTTTTTGCCATGCACCACTTCGTCGTGGGACAGCGGGAGGAGGTGCCTCTCGTTGTAAAAATAGAACATGGAGAAGGTCAGTCTCTCACCCACATGGACCCGTTCATCGGACTGCTTCATGAAATAGTCGAGCGTATCATTCATCCAGCCCAGATCCCATTTGTAGTCAAATCCAAGGCCGCCCTGGTCCACCGGTTTCGTGCAGCCGGGATAGGAAGTGGAATCTTCCGCGATCAGCATGGCCGTCGGATGAAGCGCGTGGAGACCTGCGTTCATTTTCTTCAGAAAGTTCACATTGAACTCGTTGACGCCGCGCGCCTCATTGCCCATCCAGTAGATCAGGCGGCTGACCGCGTCCATTCTGAGGCCGTCGAAATGGTATTCCGTGAGCCAGTAATTGGCCGCGGACTGCATAAAGCAGGCCACTTCCCTTCTCGAGAAGAGGAAGTTGCAGCTTCCCCACTCGCTGTCGGAGACATCGGACGCGGGATACTCGTAGAGGTCCGAGCCGTCATAGTGCTTGAGCGCGTAGTAGTCGTTTGCGAAGTGCGCCGGAACGAAGTCGATGATGGCGCCAATACCCGCCCTGTGAAGCTCGTTGACCAGCTTCTGCAGCTGCGCCGCTGTCCCGTATCTGGCTGTCGGGGCAAAAAATCCCGTGTTCTGGTATCCCCAACTCCCGTCAAAGGGATGCTCGGAGAGCGGCATGAATTCCACGTGGGTGTAGTGGTTTTCCCTGACATATTCGATGAGATCCTCCGCGATCTCATCATACCGGTACCACCCCTCCTCGATCTTTCTGTCGGGGTCATCCTGGCGGTCGGCATCCTTCCTCTTCCAGGATCCCAGATGAAGCTCATAGATATTGAGCGGCTTGTCGAAGTTTCTGGACCTCTTGTTCATCCACTTCTCATCGGTGAACGTAAACTCCGAAAGGTCCCTTACGATCGACGCGAAAGCGGGCCTAAGCTCCATGCCAAAGCCATACGGGTCGCAGTGCTCAACCCTGCCGTTCTTTCCGTAGATCACGTACTTATACATCTGCCCCGTACTTGCGCCGCGAATCCTGATCTCATAGAACTGCGCGCGGACAGCCTCTGTCATTTCCTCTTCCTGCCAGTTGTTGAACTCGCCGATGATCGTCACTTTCTCCGCCTGCGGCGCGAACGTGCGGAACACGACGCCGTCTCCGTCGGCATGCGCCCCCAGATACTTATAGGCGTCGTAAACTTCTCCCATGTAAAACTTCTGAAAATCCATGTGTTCTCCCTGTCTCTGAATGTCTTTCGCAAGGCGGTTTCCCGCATCACTCCTCTGTGTCCTCGGAATTTTCGGATTCTTCAGTGTCTTCCGTGTCTTCCGTGTCCTCTCCTTCCTCCGTATCCTCCTGTACGGAGAGGGAGATATCCAGAATCTCCTGCGCGTTATCTACCGTTACGCTTACAAATTCAACGATGCTGCGGGTGTCCACACTGTCCCCTCTGATCATGGCCAGCAGAAGTTCGGAGCCTTTGCCGGACTGCTCCAGGAAATTGTCATAGAAAGTGCTGACAATGCGGCCCGCCGCCACTTCGCGAAGGCTGTCCACGCCGCAGTCAAATCCCAGGATCACGACATCATGTCCGACTTTTCTCTTTTCCTCTGTGACTGCGTCCAGGACGCCCAGGGCCAGCTCATCGTCGCTGCACATCACGACCTCGATCTCCCTGCCGTACTCGTCCATATATTCGATCATGCGGTCTCTCGCCGCGGCGCGCTTGTCCTCAGAGGCGGTCTCTTCCGCGTTTTCTTCGCTCTCCTCCGCCGTCTCGGCGCTCGCGCCCTCTTCGGAAGTTTCTCCCTCTTCGGCGCTTTCTTCCGGAGCTTCCTCTTCGTCCTGCGCGCTTCCGGGCTCGTCAAACTGAGTGATGTCGAAGCCGCGCTCCTTAAGGAGACGGATCGTATCGCTCGTCACAATGTCTCCGGGCTTATCCCCTCCGGAGCCGAGCACCACAAGCCCGATCATTTCATCCTCGTTCTCGTCGATCTTTTCAAGGCCCATCGCCTCGAGGACATCCGCTCTCCTTGCTGCGGCTTCTGTAAAGGAGCTTCCCACATAGGCCGCCCGAATGCCGTTCTTTTCCCAGCGCTGCGTCTCCTGCTCTCCGGGATCCGTGCCAAAAAACAGAATCGGGATCCCCGCTTCCGCCGCCCGGTCCGCGATGGCCGGCGCAGTCTTTTCATCGATATTTCCCGCAATGAGCGCAGAACACCCTGAGCCGATCAGCTCGCTCTCTATGCCGCTGATTTCTTCCATACTGCCGCTCTTTGCGGTGATCCCGCTTTCCGGGACTCCGGCTGAGAGCAGATACCCCTGCACTTTTTTGACGAAGCTCTCTGTAAATTCTCCCTCTCCCGGCACATAGAAAATGCCGATCTTCGCTTCTGACGGCAGAGGCGCAGTCTCTTGTGCCGCCTCCTTCTGTGTCGTGTCCGCATTTGATACGTTCCCGTCTTCCTTAGAAGAACATCCTGTGATCAGGAGGACACTGATGATGCCCGCAATGAGCAGGCCGGTGATCTTCCTGTACATACCCTATTCCTTTCTCCGCTTATGCACTTATTCAATTGTTCGCATGTATCCTTTATATTATACATTTTAACCGGGATTTTTCCTAGTCCTCAGAATCATGCGCATTTTCCGATTCCGCGCCTCTCACTCCCCCAAAGCGCACAAAACGGGACCGCGCCAGGCGGTCCCGTAAGTGATGTGTCCGTTATTTGCGTCTCGTTATTTGCGTTCCTTTATTTGAGTT
>DLYC01000124.1:6468-8455 GCA_003447895.1 Lachnospiraceae bacterium
CTTTATTTGAGTTCATTGGCTCTGTCATAGTGCTTGCCGCCCCAGTAGATCCGGGAAGCGACTTCCGCCTTCTCGGGAAGCTCGACGCCTTCCATGACATACTTCAGGAACTCCTCATAGCCGGTCCTGTCGACGATGTAGCCGACGTGCTCTTTTCCTTCGAGCGCGTTCTTGTCGATGTACTCCTCGACATAGGCGTAGCAGTTCTTGACGATCTTCAGGATGCTCTCCTCATCCGCCCAGCGGATGAAGTCCTCTGCGAGACGGGGATTCTTCTTTCCCGTGCGCCCCATGATGACCACGCGGAAATACTGCTCCCTGCTCCTTGTCCAGGCCCTGGTCGGGCAATAGGTGACGCAGACACCGCAGCCGACGCAGAGATTGGGGTCTCTGACCACTTTGCCGTTTACAAGCTGCAGGGCGCCGGTAGAGCGGATCCTGCAGTACTTGACGCACTGCTCGCAGCCGACGCAGCGGTCGGGATCGTACTGGGGCTCCGTCATGCCGATGATTCCGAAGTCGTCCATGCGGACCTTTCCGCAGTCGTTGGAACAGCCGGTGAACGCGACCTTCATGTGCAGATTGTTGGGGAAGATCAGCTTATCCATCTTCTGCGCAAAGGCGGTCGTATCATAGCATCCGAAGGGACAGAGCCTCTTTCCGGGACAGGCCACGACGTTTCTCGTTCCCGACGCGGGATAGCCTCCCTCGCGGACTTCCTGGTTGACGCCGGACTCGTCGATGATCAGCTGCAGCTCCTTGTTGACCGCGTCCATATCCTCGATCTTGATCCCGGGGATCTCAACGCCCTGGCGGTTCGTGATAAAGATCGTGCCGTTTCCGTACTTCTCGGCGATCTCCGTGATGCGCAGCATACTCTTTGCGCCGATCACGCCGCCGGGAATGCGGACACGGGATGCTGTCTCGCCCCTGACCTTGGAGTAACGGAAAGCATTCTTTTTCAGTTTTTTCAGATTGACATCCATACCCATAGTAGTATTCCTCCTTCCCGTTTCCTCAGTCGATCATGTCTTTACTGACAGTGTAGTTGAAAACAGGTCCGTCGAGGCAGATATACTTCTCGCCGACTCTGCAGTGGCCGCATTTGCCAAGGCCGCAGCACATCTTGCGCTCCTGGGACACCCAGATATTCTCCTCTTTGAAGCCCTTTTCCAAAAGCCCCATGACAGAGAAGCGCATCATCGGCGGAGGTCCCACGACGACGGCCTGCGCCGTCTCAAGATCCCGGATCGGGACATCGGGAATGTACTTGGTGACAAGGCCGATATTGCCGGTATAGCCCTCGGGCGCGCCGTCCACCGTGAGGATCAGGTCGAGCTTTTCGTCCCATCTCTTGAGGTCATCTCTGAAAAGCATATCGCCGGGACTTCTGAAGCCGACAATGACATGCTTGTCCTTCGGCGCTTTCGTCTCCGCCAGCGCGTCGATGACGCCTCGGACGGGAGATACACCGGTTCCGCCTGCGACCACGATCATCTCGCAGTCCGCGTACAGGGACGTGTCGAAGCCGTTTCCGTAAGGGCCACGGAGGAGAAGGCTCTGGCCTTTATATTTTTCAAACACTTCATTGGTGACGCGGCCGACTTTGCGGATCGTGAGGTCTACAAAATCGGGGCCGATCCCGCTGACAGAGATCGGTGCCTCGCCGTACTTGGGGATGGACACCTCGAAGAACTGTCCGGGTTTGACGTCTCCGACAAACTCCATGCGGAATGTATACTCTTTCTGTGTGTGCCTGATCACATCCAGGATCTTGGAAGGCCAGGGCACATACGGATTGTTCTGCATATTAGTTGCTCCCATTTTGCACCTCCTCTACTGCCTTGGCCACCTTGTTGATACACGCGGAGAACGAGATATACTCCGGACAGACCATATCGCAGCGCCCGCAGCCGACACACATGTCATAGCCGAATCTCTTTCTGAAATCGAAGATCTTGTGAAGGACCTTAAAGCGCATTCTCTC
>DLYC01000124.1:8614-10022 GCA_003447895.1 Lachnospiraceae bacterium
GTGTAGTACACATCCTGCATTGTATAGCACGTGCAGGTGGGACATACGAAATTGCAGCGGCCGCAGCCGATGCAGCGTGTGCTGTACTCGTCCCAGACCGGATTCTTGTAGATGCTGTTCGGAATCTGCGGAGGGATCGTAACGTGTGTCGCGTTCTCCGTGACATACTTAGGCTCCACCGCCTCTTCTCTTCCGCCGCACTCCGCGAAGATCCCGGCGCACTCTTCGCACTTTACGTCGCAGCAGATCTCATCCCCGATCAGGTCCACGGAGAAAAGATACCCGTCTGTCGTCCTGTTGGTTCCCATATCCACGCAGAAACAGTCCGCGCCGGACTTCTGACATCCGATCAGGACGAATTTGACGCGGTCGCGGATCTCCTTGTAGAAAGGATCCGCCGCAATGCCGTTATTTAAATAGATCTGGTCCAGGCGGCGCACCGCGTGCATATCACAGCTCTTTAAGAACACGATCACTTCCCGATCGTCCCGGTCCGCTGTCTTGACTTCGTTCTCCGTGAAGAAGAACAGAGTCTCGGACAGGGGTGTCAGGATTTCCTTAAAGGCGTAGTCGGACTTTTTGGTCAGCTCGATCTGTGACAGTTCTGTCACGTAGTCGTAGCGGACCACGTCGGTGTCCGTAAATCTTCCTTCTCCCACCTTGAGGACCGGCGCGTAGATCAGCCGCTTTTCTGCCAGTTTCTGCAGGGCTTTGTCAAAGCCCTCTTTTGTCATTACATAACCCAATTTTTGCCTCCCTTCTGCTGCTCATGCCAGCTGTGTGGGTATTGCGCGGGCCGCCCCGAGGAGCGGACCCGCGCTATATAGTTCCTCAGTCATCATCCCCGTTTCTGCTTCTTCAGCAGCATTCTGAGGAACATAAGCATTACATAGCCCACCAGCATGGTGGTCACGAAAATCTGAAGCCCCGCAAGCTGCGTGACCGCATTTCCGAGTGCTTCCTTTCCGCTCTCTGTCAAAAATCCCGCCATCTTCTGTGACGCCACAACACCGATCGCCATCGGGAAGGTGAGTCCCGCAAATCCCGGATAAAAATCAAAGGAGAAGAAATCCGGAAGTTTATACAGGATAAAGGCCAGAGACAGAAGGACACAGACATACATAAACTTCAGCACGATCCC
This sequence comes from Lachnospiraceae bacterium, assembly GCA_003447895.1. Taxonomy (GTDB): domain Bacteria; phylum Bacillota; class Clostridia; order Lachnospirales; family Lachnospiraceae; genus CAG-791. The sequence continues at coordinate 9,756 of DLYC01000124.1, forward strand.
GTTGTTCTGCCCGTTTACGTTGATCAGGGAGACCACGCACAGGCTGCAGGGCGCGAGCAGGACCGCCATTGTATGATAGGCGGCATTCTTGATCTCGATGTTAAAGAGCCTCCACAGCATAAAGGGGAGGATCACCACATAAATGATGCAGCCGTAGATCGTGATAAGCTTCAGGATCGGGCCCGCTCCCATCTTTCCGCCGGTGACGCAGGCCACCATCCATCCGTTGTAGGTGACATACCAGCTGGGCATCATGTTCAAAAAATT
>DLYC01000037.1:0-1520 GCA_003447895.1 Lachnospiraceae bacterium
CTTGGTCTTGGGGTCATGCAGCAGGACCCGCATATACTGGAAGCGGGTGTTGTAGTAGGAGTCAATAATGTCCGTAAGGCGTGTGCACACCTCGTCGATCATCGCCTGGTCCTGCAGGGCATAGGCGATCACCGCCATTCTCTGCGTGAGGTCGCTCTTTTCGAGGACTGCGCCGTACCAGGGGAAGATCATGGGGACAAACTCTGTTTTGCGCTTCTTCATGCTGTCCGCAAGATTTTTCAGAATGCCGTAGTGAAGGCGCGCCTGCTCCTCGCTGTCAAAGATCTCCGTGACCGCAAGCGGCTCGTAACGCAGATTTTCCTTGTCGGCAGAGTAGACGCCCCTGCCGTTCTCATCGCAGACGCAGCCCCTTACAAGGGAGTCCACCGCATTGAGATAGGTGGGCATGAAAGCGGCTGCCATCTGCGGATCCTCCGGGTAGGTCTCGAGGATCTTCCTTGCGGCCCTCCCGCTGAATTCCGAGAACTGCATGTAGCGGTTGTAATAGGAAATCGTCAGCCGCTGGTTCTTCGTGCCGCTCTCCGCGATCTCCAGCATGCGCTTTACGGCGTCCTTCGCCTCATAAAAGCCAATGGCCCACAGTCCCGTGACAATCTGCACGCTGTCGTCGGTGCGGGTCATCTCCATGGCCTTGTCCGGATTTCTGACCGCCTCGCTGATCCCGGCGAGGAGTTTGTTCGAAACCCTGTCCATGGAGTCGAGATTGCAGATGCCGGTCCAGGTCGCAATGGCGCGCTTTACGGCCGAAAACCGCAGCAGGTCGTTGTCCTCAATGGCCTTAAGGATCGTGAGAAATCCTTCCGCCCGTCCGCAGTCCGCGTTCTCGCAGACCGCCTGGCGCACGCCCTCCTGGAGCCTTGCAGCCACAAGGAACCGTGCCAGAAGATCGTGAAGCTCTCCGTTTCGTGACTTCACGATTCCCCGGATCAGCGGCACTGTTACGAGTACTGTATTATTGTCGCTCAGGATCGCCTCCTTCACTGCGTCGATCACTGCGGCGTCGCCGCGGTCGATCCTTGCCGCGACTATGTCGTCAAACTGCGGCATATGGAGCTTACGGGCAAAGGTGTCGCTGCGGATAAAGTCCGCCGTCTCCTCGTCGAGGCCCTCCGGCGCCGCCCCTCCGGCCGTCAGATACTGAAGCGGCGTGACGCCCATGCAGTCCAGCACTTTGCAGGCCTGCATGAGGCCAAGGGCATCCTGCATGTGAGCTGCCGGCTCCGCCGTTCGCACGGTGGGCCGAAAGATCGCCTTCGAATACTGGAAATCCGCAAACTGGTCCAGCATGTACTCATAATCCGCGCGGTACTCATCAGGCACAAAAATCTCGAGCAGATCTCCGAATTCGCCCAGTACGATTTCTCTGAGGGAGCGGCCGCTGTATTTTGCCCCGCTGCCGCTGACATTTGCTGTTGTCCACTTTCGGATCACCGGAAATCCGCAGTGCGGATAGTCGCTGAACTTCTCGACTTCCTCGAAGATCTCTTTCTTCGCGGGCT
>DLYC01000037.1:1646-7244 GCA_003447895.1 Lachnospiraceae bacterium
GTCCTGGAATTGTAATCAAATGCCATCCTGATCTCCTCCCTGATCTGTGAACTGTACTCTCCGCCAAGTCCGCCGTTCTCCCGTCACCACATCCGTCCTGCCAGAAAAGTGAGCCGTATGAACGTCACTTCACTCTGTTCACTAAGATTCATCTGCTGCGCTCTCTCCGTGTACCTGACGCCGTCGGCAAACAGCGCCACGATCCCGTCGTCAAAGCACTGAAGGGCAGTCTCCACCGCTTTCTCCGCATCGGCCTTCCTCTCGTCCATGGGGTCGCCGTAGGAAACCTTTCCGCTCTCCGCTTTCTCCTTTATAACATCTGCCGAAAAGAGGCGCAGAATCTCTCCTGCCTCCTTTCTCTCATTGTATTCCCGCACGTTCTGTCTGACCGTCTCCGTGAGAAACGCTTCCACCGTCATACTCCTGTCCGGATACTCGCGGACCTGCTGCACGACAGCCGCTTTCCTGCGGGATGCTCCCTTAACATTGATTCTGATCTTCATAAGCAAAGTCTCCTCATTGAGTCAAGGGGACTGTCCCCCTGACTCAAACTTCGATCGCTTCCTCGGCCGCCCGCAATATTGCCTCCACATCCGCACCGTATATGTCAAGTCCGGTCGCCACGACCGATCTCACGTCCTCGATACCGTAGAAGTTGTGCGCCAGCGCCTTTACATATCCGAAGCCGTATTCCTGCGGTGCAAACCCGCCCCCGGCCGTAGTCACGTAATAGAGCTTCCGGGCCTTGCAAAGCCCGACCGGGGTGCCCTCTTCTGTGTATTTGAAGGTAATCCCCACTACATTGATCTGTTCAAAATACTGCTTTAGCGCCGCGGGAAACGACAGGTCCCAGTAGTGCGCCGCGATCACGATCGTCTCTGCTTCCGCAAACCGTCTGGCCTGATCAAACAGAGCGTTATTGAAATCGCGCCCGGAGATCAAACTGTCCCGCTTTTTCAAAAACTCCTCGCTCGTGAACGGAAACCGGATCTCCTCCAGTCGAAGTTCCTCATAAGGCTGATTCAGTTTCGCAAGCAGCCGATCCGCAAGCCTCCTGGTTCTGGACTCACTGCGCACACATGCATTGATAAAGAGTACCGGTTTTTCCATCTTCCATTACCTCCCTTCGTTTTCCGCATATATTCCGCTATGAGAATGATAACTCATTGTCAAAAGTTTCTGCCCTTCACGTAGCAATGATCAGAAATTCCATTCCCCCTCTCCATCCGTCCGGATAGCGGTTCGTAATGATCTTGGCACTTCCGATGTCTGCAAACCGCACCGCCGTGAGGAATCGCGATGCCTTCCCCGATTCCGGTCGTGGATTCTTCTTCCCGTCTGTATACTTCCTTCCGGTAAGCCTCTTTGTCGCGGGTTTTTTCCCTCTTTCTTTCATTTATAACTCATTCGTCGAGTCTTCCGTAAACTTCCATTACCTCTTCTCTCGTGGCTAGAAAATCGGAAAACGCGCTCGCGCTGCCGGTCGCCACGCCCATGCGGAACGCGTGTTCGTAGGAGTGCTGTTCCTCCCAGCCTGTAAGAAATCCGGCGACCATGGAATCACCGGCTCCCACTGCATTGACCAGATTTCCCTTCGGAGCAGGCAGCATATGTACGCCCCCATCTTCATCCAACAGGACTGCGCCCATACCGGACATCGAGACCAGAACATTCCTCGCTCCCTTCTCCTGCAGCTTCGCCGCATAGGGGACGACATCCTCACGGGTGCGAAGCTCCACGCCGAAGATCTCACCGAGTTCGTGGTGATTGGGTTTGATCAGAAATGGGTGATACTGAAGGACGTTCAGCAGAAGATCCTTGGTCGCGTCCACGACAAAGCGGATCCCCCTTCCCTGCAGCTTCTCCAAAATGTCCGAATAGATCGTCCCCGGCATACTCTCCGGAATACTACCTGCCAGCACCAGTGTGTCCTGATCCGTGAGCTGCGTCAGCTTTTCCATCAGAGCATCCAACCCTTCCTGATCGATCACAGGGCCCTTGCCGTTAATCTCCGTACCATCAAAATCCCTGAGTTTAATATTAATCCGTGAAAAACCATTGCCGATGCGGATGAAGTCATTCTTAAGGCCCATCTCTTCCATTCGCCGGATCAACTCCTCGCCGGTGAACCCTGCGACATAGCCAAGCGCGGTGCTCTCGATTCCAAGGTTTCCCAGGACCGTCGTGACATTGATGCCCTTGCCCCCCGCCAGCATCTGCTCGTAGGTTGTGCGGTTCGTCTTTCCCAGTTCAAATCCCGGTACGGAAACGATGTAATCCAGAGAAGGATTAAATGTGACTGTGTAGATCATTGTTAACCTCCTTTCGTTTTGATGCACTAAGCATACAATCAAAACCATTCATATTCCATCGTATTAATCCAACCAATTCAGGGCGAATCATTTGACGGGCTTTGATTATTATACCTGTTCACCGAATCTGAAACCATGTGCCGTGTGCCTTTCGCCGGAATATTTTAGAAAAGAAGGGCGCCGTCCCGAAATCATTGAAGAGCCCGGAAAGAATATGTATAATATCGATATGCAAAACCCAATGGCCAATGATGGGGTCTCACCTCATCACTCGATGATTGATAAGGGATAATATATGGACAAAATAGCATCAGGAATTATTGATAAACTGAGTATTGTGGGTTTCTTTAACGTTATTATATCCGGAGCAGTGATTTTGTACGGGATATCGCCCATTCTGGACCAGTATGCACCCCAAATGTTCTTTGTGAGGCTCGGACTAAACAGTGACATCGAAAGAGGAATCATCATATGCCTTCTGTGTTACATCATCGGCTGCGCATTACAGGGCATGCAGGAAACCTTATTCAAGGGATTAAAGGAACATGTCGTGACCAATTGTCTGGTCAGTTCGGAGAAGACCTCGGAAGGCGTGCAGGCCAGGAGTGTCCTGGGAAATACTTACAAAGAGCAGGGAGTCATTAAACTGGCAGTGCAGCTGTTCTCAATCAAGAATCTGGGAGAATTTGATCCCGGAAACAAAGAGATGTGCAGCTATTTCGTCGATTACTGCGAATACAGTAACTCGATCAAGGGTTATGGAAGCAAAGCCAGTAGACAAAATGAATCCGCCACATTCTACGAAATGCTGGCACTGGCTTTCTATACGCTCGTCGTGATCGGAATTCTGATCATTGTGTTCGTGCACACCAGTGAATGGCCCTATTGTATCTTTTACCTGATAATGGGCTTCATCTTCACGGGCAGGGCGTACCAGCACCGGGTTAACTGGTTAAAAGCAGTACTTTCTACATTTGAAGCGGCGGCCGACAAGGAGGCTTCGGACATTGAACAGCTGAACAACCTGTTCATAGGCGACGAGGCTGAGAGCGCCGGTAAGTGATAAAAAAGCTCTCTCACAGGCATTATACAATGATGAAGGCGGCGCCCGGATCCAATCCGGGTGCCGCCCTTTTGTCCGTGACGTTTTTCCTGAATCGTTATGGTTTATGAAGGTATATATTTCTGTCTCCGTGGACAGCTTGCGCGGATTAAAACTCAAGCTCTGCTACACATGGATGGCTTTCCACTCTTTCGGAACGCCAATTGTCCCGTTCCTATTCTCTGCTGCATACACCGCACAGTTTCCAATATATTTTGACCAATACGCACCGTCAGACCCAGGTGTCAGATATTCCAGAATCCCCTTCATCGCTATCGCATGGGTGGAGATCAATATGTCGCCTTCCAGATTCCTGATCTCTTCCAAAAAATTGCCTGCTCTTTCGACCACCGAGCTTAGCTGCTCCATACCGTCGGGTGCCGGATTGTGAACAAAATCACTGAAAAACGTCAGTATTTCCGACGGCAGGCGGTTGAGGTCTGTCCCCTCATAAGGGCCATAGTCCATCTCGATCAGGCGATCATCGATCACAGCATGTGCTTTGGGCGCAATTATCTCAGCCGTCTGAACAGCCCGCTTCAGTGGACTCGTGTATACTTTCGTGAAGGAAATATGCTTCAATTCATCCGCCGCCTTCTGTGCTTGCGCAATGCCCGCGCCGTTAAGCGGATAGTCGCTCCTCCCCTGGAGCACCTTCCGGTTATTCATTTCCGTTTGTCCATGTCGAACGATATAAATCATTTCACAATCTCCTCTGTTTAGGACGTCTGTAACTATTATATAATTTCTTTCCGGGTAATTCACTCTTTTGACCGCAGCAATTTGCAGCCTCCGGCATTGTCCAGTGGTTCGAAGCTGTGCACCCGATAGGCAGTATCGGCGGAACCGGAAATCTTCCCTATGCATGATCGAAAGTTTTTCTCCCATTAGAGCGCACCCATGGCGCGCAAACAAAAAAACACCTGCCGCTGATAATTGCGACAGGTGCTGTATTGTATTTGTCGTTACTCCGTAAATAATGCGGTTGAATAATATCTGTCACCGCTGTCAGGAAGCAGCGCTACGATCGTTTTTCCTTTATTCTCCGGGCGCCGTGCTAAGGTGATCGCACCGTAAAGTGCTGCTCCGGAAGAGATCCCGACAGAGATTCCTTCCTTTCGGGCCAAAAGCTTTGCCGTTTCAAAGGCGTCTTTATTGGAAGCCTTGAAAATCTCATCATATATTCCGGTATTGAGAACATCCGGCACGAAACCGGCCCCAATGCCTTGGATCTTGTGAGCCCCCGCCTTTCCTTCCGAAAGCACAGGGGAATCCTCGGGTTCCAATGCGACGATCCTGATCTCCGGGTTCTTTTCCTTCAGATATTCTCCTGTGCCGGTCAGAGTGCCTCCCGTTCCGACGCCGGCAATAAAGAGGTCGACGCTGCCCTCTGTATCCTGCCAGATCTCCGGTCCGGTCGTTGCCCTATGCACGGCAGGATTTGCGGGATTCACAAACTGTCCGGGAATGAAGCTGTTCGGAATTTCGTTCGCAAGTTCCTCTGCCTTCGCAATTGCTCCCTTCATCCCCTTGCTGCCTTCTGTCAGGACCAGTTCGGCACCGTATGCCTTCAAAATATTTCTTCTTTCCACGCTCATCGTCTCAGGCATTGTCAGGATGATTCTGTATCCCTTGGAGGCGGCTATCGAGGCGAGCCCTATGCCCGTGTTCCCGCTGGTCGGCTCAATGATGACGGAGCCTTCCTTCAACAGCCCTCTCGACTCTGCGTCTTCGATCATCGCTTTTGCAATGCGGTCTTTGACACTGCCGGTGGGATTAAAATACTCCAGCTTCACCAGAACTCTCGCTTCAAGCCCCAGCTCCTTTTCGATATTTGTCACCTCTACTAACGGTGTATTCCCGATCAGATCCGGCGCGCCTTTATAAATGTTTGCCATAGCCTTTCCCTCCTCTTCCTTTCAAAGCAGATCATCCGCTTTCCTCTTTCTATTTGTTCGGATTATATTCCTATTTACCTACCATGTCAATAGGTTTTTAAAGGTCAGAAGACTGCATCTTCTTGATTTGCCTATTTACCTACCGTATAATAGGGGAAAAGAAAGGAGGCCTCCTCATGATCTCAACACGCGGACGATATGCGATCCGGGTTATGCTGGATCTCGCAGAACATAATAACGGGAACTATATTCCGCTGAAAGATATCGCGGCCAGACAGGATATTTC
>DLYC01000183.1 GCA_003447895.1 Lachnospiraceae bacterium
GGCCACCTTCTCCTCGAAGATGTCCCGGGCGTTGGGAAGACGTCCCTCGCAAAGGCACTGGCGGATTCTCTCTCCCTCTCCTTCGCAAGGATCCAGTGTACGCCGGATACGACGCCTTCCGACATCACCGGACTGTCTGTTTACAGCCCTGCCGAAGGGAAATTCCGGGTCATCCCAGGCCCGGTCATGAACAACATCGTGCTGGCCGATGAGCTCAACCGGACATCCCCCAAGACGCAGTCCGCTCTTCTGGAGGTGATGGAGGAACACAAAGTGACGATCGACGGGAAAGAGCAGCCGGTCCCTGAACCCTTCATGGTGATCGGCACGCAAAATCCGGCTGAAATGGCAGGTACCTACCCTCTTCCCGAATCCCAGCTGGACAGGTTCATGATCCGGTCCTCCGTCGGCTATCCCGACCCGAAGGCCTCGGAAGATATGGCGAGACGATTCCTCGCGGGGCAGCTGCACGACGCAGTGCATCCGGTCCTGACGGCCCGGGATGTCAGAGAAATGCAGAGCGGCGTCGCTGAGATCAGCATCCATGATCACCTGACAGCCTATGCGGTAAACATCATCGATGCCACCCGGAATAAGGCGGAAATTTCCTGTGGCGCGTCCCCCAGGGCCCTCCTCTCCATGCTCCGCTGCGCGCAGGCGCTCGCTTTCATGGATGACCGCAGTTATTGTATACCGGAGGATATCGCCTCCGCGGCTACTCTTACGCTCCCCCACCGGCTCGTTCTTTCTTCCGGCGCAAGGCTGAGCCGCGTGACCGGCGGGGACATGATCGCCAAGATCCTCGCGCAGGCGAAGGTGCCGCGATGAATCTCCGCATCCACCCCGCAGGCGCTGCCATATACCTCTTCTGCCTGGCTTCCTGCGTCGCGTTCGCCAGTTTCTACGGTGGCCCGGTATCCTTCGCATGGCTGTACGCATGCCTGTTGCTGCTTCCTCTCTCCGCGCTGTATATCTTCCTGAATTACCACTTTCTGCGCCTTTACCAGGAGATTGAAGTCCACCGGGTCGTGCGCGGCGAGGACCACAAATACCTTGCCAAAATAGAGAACACAGGACCTCTCCCGATCCACAGGATGCGTCTTCGCACCTGGGACGATCGGTGTCATCTCTATGAGATCGAAAACGGGCAGGAGGTCTCCCTCGGTATTTATGAAAAGAAAGAACTGCGCTCCGGCATTAGCTGTATCTACGCCGGCTCCTATGACATAGGAATCCGGAATGTCGCGTTCACAGATCCCTTCTCCGTATTTACAGTGGAGCTGGATGTCCCCTGTACCTTCCGGGCCGTGGTCAGCCCGCAGATCACGGATATCGCCGACAAAGTCCTGGACCTTGAGAATCAGGTCAACAGCACCGGCCTGAAGAGCAGGCGGCTTTCCGAGGAGACGCCCGGGAGCGACCTGCGGCCCTATCAGCCGGGTGACCCCCTGCGTGCGATCAACTGGAAGGTCTCGGCGAGATTCTCCGAGCTGGTGACCCGCGTTCCGGACAAGATGGAAAAGCGCACTGTGACCATCCTGGTGCTGGCTTCTTTCGTCCCGGACAAGATGCAGGACCTCGCTTTTTTGAAAAAGCGGGATTTCTTTCTGGAACTCATCGTTTCCGCCGCCTGGCATTTCGGCAGACAGGGAATCCCGGTCCGCCTGGTCTGCCCGGCGGGAAAAGTCAGCGAGTCAACGGTCGATTCCTATGAAAGTTTTCAGGATTTTTACGCTGCCGCTGCAGACGGCATCTTCTACCATTCCGAGGAGGAATATGAAAAGATGCGGAAACTGGCGGCGAACCTGAGGAGCACGTATGACAAGGATACCTGGATTCTTATCAGAGAAGATCCCGGACCGGGCGAAGATACTTGCGTCATTATCGCTTGAGCTGCGCGCCTTTCTCTTTATGTTTTCTCTGATCATGATCTTCATAGAGGCGTATCAGGCCGCCGGGGGCAGCACGATTCCCCGCGGCCCTTTCGCGCTGACTGTGGCTGCGGCCTTTTTCTTTTACAGTCTCCTCGGGCACGCTTTTTCACTGCTCGTACGCGGGAGGGTATTTTCGTTCTTTCCGCTTCTTCCGGCAGCTCTTCTTCTCTTTCTTCTGAAAAGGGCAGACGCCCCACTCTTTTTGTCCGCCGCCACGGCATCGGCTGTCGCGGCAAAGCTCTTTATTGACCTTTTCCCGCACATAGACAAAGTGCTGTTGTACGGCGTCTTTTTACTCGATGCCGCTGCTGCCTTTCTCTATTTTGGCAGGCATGTGCTGTCGGGAGCTTATCCTTCGGACAAGCTCCTGTTCGTTTCCCTCGTGACGCTCACTCTGGCGTCGGTGCAGGAGCTCCTGTTTGAAAAGCCCCTTTTAAGGAGCCGTGGAGCGGCTTTCCCTTTCTTCTATTTTGTACTTCTGGGCATACTTGTGGCCATGCTTCCCATGCGTCAGAAACCGATCGACTGGACGCCGGTCGCCGAGGCGGGCGGACGCGTACTCCACAGGGCACAGGATATGGTTGACAGCGCGGCTTACTATCTGTCGTCCATGTGGGGCGGATCCTACACCGCCGGATATAATTCCCTGGAAGTATCGGGCGGCAGAATAGAGGGCTCGGGCCGCACCGAGATCCTCCTGGAGACTTCTGAGAAGCCCTTTCATGAATACAAGGACGAAGAGACTTCCAAGGGCATGAGGGTCCGCCGGACGCTCCGGCTTGCAGGCGGCGCGGGCGCCAACATGACGAGGCTGGTCAGCTTTCTGCGATTTCTGCATGCCGGCAATGTGGACAGGAAATACGCCGCGCTGTTCTCGAAGTTGTCAGAAGTGAATGTGGAATACGCCTATCTCAATACCCCCGATCTGATCGCGCCTGTAGGTGCGCTCTTTATCGATGACGGCTCTAAGGATGCAGGTGGGTCCGTTCATGGCGGAAGTTCGCCCGAGAATGCTGTGCACAAAAAGGGATATCGGTTTACTGCCCGCTATCTCGATCTCGACTACGGAAGTCCTTATCTGGCTGCGCTCATCAGAGAGGCCGGCGACGCAGAGCGGGATGACTCCCTCTCTTACGAAGAGGCCTGCCGATACTTTAAGGAATTGTATGGCGTGAAACTCGGCAGTATTTTGACAGAGGATGCGTATGAAGAAGCTGCGGAAGGGTCTTACAGTGCCGCGGATCTCGACACGGACGGCGTGAGCGACGCGCTGCGGGAGTTGGCGGGACAACTCACAAGTGATGTCCCGGGGGAGTACGACAAGTGCAGGGTGATCGAAGGATATCTCAGGCAGTACCCCTACCGGACGGACGCGGTCGGCGGACACGATCCGCATTCCACAATGGGCACAGCCGCGGGAATGGCCGACATAGCTGACCGCTTTCTCTTTGAGACCGGGGCCGGCTACTGCGTGCATTATACTTCCTCGATGGTAATGCTGCTTCGGCTCTCGGGAATCCCTGCCAGAGCTGTCTCCGGATACTTCTACGTTTACCCTTTCGAGAAGGCGGATGCGTACGAAGTGAGCGGGGACTGCGCGCATATCTGGCCTGAGGCGTATATTCGGGGTGTCGGATGGGTGCCCTTTGAGCCGACCGGCGCATACAGAACTGCCGAAGCGTACACGTGGCACAGAAAGCCTGCCACTGCCCGAAATGACGCCCAATCCTCTTATACACCGCCGATTCCTTCTCCGGTACCGGTGCCGGATCTCCCTGACGACAGGAAGACCTCCGGCGGTACGCCGGTCATGACTTTCGGGCAGGCTTTGAGAATTGCATTGCCTACCGTCCTGAGCGTCCTCATTACTCTCGCCGCGCTGCTCCTTGGTACACTCGCGGCCGCAAAGCTACGCTACCTGCGCGCCACGCCTGAAAAGAAGCTCGCCATGGATGTGGACAGGATCAAAAAAAGCATCCGCCGGCAGTCCGCGGAGGATTTTGCCGACAGAGGCCTTTTATCCGACTATACGGCCAGGGCGCCCGAGGCGCTCCGCCCGGATGTTCAGAGAGTATTCGACACTTACTACAAGGTGGTTTACGGAAGCAGCGCCGTCTCCGCCTCAGACAATGAGCTTGCCGCAAGCGTTCGCAAGCAACTTGAGTCAAAGGGACAGTCCCTCTGACTCAGATCAGGCGGACCCGACCGATCGGTTCGTCCGCGCAGGCGCTGATGCAGAACCCGTCCAGGGTTCCTCCCAGATCGGTAAAGCGGTCGTCCGGGCCGATAAACCCGGCCGGATTCAGAAGATCTGCCGCCCCCAGCTTCGGATGATTGTCCACCGTGACCACGTAAGAGATCAGGATGCATAAATTGAGAAAAGGTATGAGCAGCATAAACAGAAAGAGGTACTCTTCCACCATTGCCGCAAGCACCGGCGACGGAGTCAGCATGGAAGACAGCGGTTTCACCACAAACGGCGCGAGCACGGAAAAGACCAGCGACAGGGCCGTTACCGCAAACACACTTGCGGAAACAGTCTCCAAATCAAATTCTCC
>DLYC01000181.1:0-2519 GCA_003447895.1 Lachnospiraceae bacterium
GCAAGACTCATGCAGTAAAAGCGGTAGAGATTCTTGTCCCCGTAGACATAGCCGCCCCCGTGCACGCTCACAATCGTCGGAAGCGGGCCTGCCGCCCCTTTCGGGTAATAGATGTCAAAAACCTGCTCGGGGTCACTTCCGTACGCCAGGTCCCTGACCTTTACGACATCCTCGGGTTCCGTAAGTCCCGCGTCCCGCTTCTTGTCATTGGCCTCAAAGAGCTTCTGCACCCTTGCCGCAAAGATGTACTCCGGTCCCATGTTCTTCAGGTTCTCTGTCAATGTATCCTTTAGTGCCTTGCTTGCCGACTGCATGATATCCTTCATTGTAATTTGGTCCCTTCAAGATCTGATTTGCTAATCTGAATTCGATAATCTGATTTCGATAATCTGGTTTTACTAATCTGATTTCGCTAATCTGATTATATCAAGCGGCAACTCGGCAGACCACCCGTTTTTCCATGCGGAAACCGGCGCATTCAGAGGCAGTTGTTTGATTCTTATGGTAGAATTAGGTATGCTGATGAATTATCACTAGAGACTCCAATGCATTAAAGACTCTCTATGCCTAAAAGTAAAACAGTGATGGAGATCATTCAATGGGAAAGACAAATCTTGTACTGATTGGAATGCCGGGTTCCGGCAAGAGCACTGTTGGCGTCATACTTGCCAAGGTGATCGGTTATGATTTCATAGACACGGATATTCTGATCCAGAAATCCGAGAAGAAGCGACTTGCCGCAATCATTCAGGAAAAAGGCGTAGACGGTTTTCTGGAAGTGGAAAACCGGGTAAATGCTTCTGTTGAAGCCGACCACTGCGTCATTGCCACCGGCGGCAGCGCCGTATACGGACAGGATGCAATGCGCCACTTTAAAAAGATCGGGCACATCCTCTATCTGAAGGTGGATTATGAAACCATCAGCAGGCGTCTGGGCAATATCAGGCAGAGGGGCGTCGCTCTCAAACCGGGACAGACGCTGCGCGACCTCTACGACGAAAGAGTCAGGCTCTACGAAATGTATGCCGACACGATCATCGAGGAGGAGGGCGACGCGGAAGATGTTGTCGTTCAGATACTCAAGAGAATCGGCGAAGGCTGAAAAATAGTGATAGGGCCGCCGCAGTTCATGCGGCGGCCGGATCTTGCCACTCTCACCACTCTCTCACTCTCTTCTTCATTCCATCTATATCCAGCACACCATACGCAAATCCCTTCCGCACAAGTTCCGGCGGCACGAATTCGTCGTATTTCTCGAAGACCGGCACTTCGTCCGGGTAAACGAGTTCCATAGGGTCGAAGTCTTCTGCGGCTTCCTCCTTCGTGATGGCGAAGAATTCTTCCTCGGAGACTGTCATGGTAAACTGCAGGAAGTAGGGCCTGGATGGGTTCATTCCCTTGAGTCCGAGTCTTTTGCCGCAGCGGATCTTGAGGAAGCGCTCCAGCGCGAGGAAGGCATAGCTTCCGAGCCAGGGGAACAGGGCCCACATTTTGCCGCCCAGGGGAATCAGGTACCGGCTCTCCATGCCCGCATTGTAAAAAGTCTTCCTGGCGTCCTGAAGTCTTCCGACGGCATGCCGCATCAGGTAAGGATAACTCTTGTCCTCACTCAGGACGCCGAACATCCTCTCCAGGATCCGGGTGTGGATATCGCCCGCCACATCGCCAAAATAGGCCGGAATGTTGCCTTTTACCAAAGAGCAGTAGACCTCTCTCCTCTTGTGGTCCACCTCTTCCACGATCCAGACTCTGCCCGCGATGGCGATCTTATCGCCCACCGGCGGCGGCTTTACGATCGTTCCCAGCTCCTCTGAACCGGCATGGACCGTGTACTCGATGTTCTCCTGAAAGACCGCGTAGAACTTGTAATTGTTGGTGATCCTCTCGCCCGCGATGCCGACGATCAGGCCCCCGTTCTCCGTGCGGTTTATGTGGTCGATCTCCAGCAGATGCCGCAGAAGGAGCCGGTAATCGTCCTGCGTGACCCTGTGGAAAGAGGCCAGGGGAAGCACTCGAGAGGCCAGCTCTCCGGGCGTCATCTCTCCGCAGGAAGCCAGCGTGCTCATCGTCTGGTGATAGAGAAGGCTGTAGGGGAGCCTCTCGATGCGGGGCGGCTCCACAAACCGCTCCTCGATATAGAGCTGCACCAGCGCGATCCCCTGGATCAGATACCACGGGATCTGCTCCGGCAGCATAGCCCTCGCCTCCGGGTGGTCCTCCCGCATGACAAACCACATCTCGGAAGGTTCGCCCCGCCGGCCGGTCCTTCCGAGCCTCTGTAAAAATCCCGACACCGTGAAGGGCGCGTCGATATGAAAGGCTCTCTCGAGCCTTCCGATGTCGATGCCCAGCTCCAGAGTTGCCGTCGCGCACACGGACATCAGGGAATTGTCGTCCTTCATCTCCTCTTCCGCGCTCTCCCTGTAGGATGCAGAGAGATTTCCGTGGTGGATCAGGAACCTTTCCGGTTCATGATTCGCCTCACAGTACTGGCGAAGGACCTGGCAGACGGATTCACA
>DLYC01000181.1:2582-3714 GCA_003447895.1 Lachnospiraceae bacterium
CGCGAATTGGTAAAGACAAGGCATTTTTTGCCACGGGTGTGTTCGAAAATGTAGCCGATCCCCGGGTCTGCCGCTGTAGGTGCCGTGTCCGAAGGCGCTTCTGTGACAGGGAGCGCCATTGTGATCTCCTTGTCTTCGTCCGCCTGCGGATCCGTGTTAAAAAAGTGCTCCATGGACAGCCGCCAGACCTCTTTCCCGGCGTCAAACCTGGGAATGATCGTGGCTCTTCCGCTTCCCGCCGCGAGAAATTCTCCCGCTGCTTCCGGATTTCCGATCGTCGCGGACAGGCCGATCCGCCGGGGACTACATCCGGCCAGCCTGCACATCCTCTCGATCAGGCAGAATGTCTGCATGCCGCGGTCCCCGCGGAGCAGGGAATGGATCTCATCGATCACGATAAACCGAAGGTCCGAGAACAGGGACGGAATCTCCATATGCTTATTGATCATCAGGGATTCAAGAGATTCCGGCGTGATCTGAAGGACGCCGGACGGTTTTCTGAGGAGCCTTCTCTTCTGCGACTGAGAGACGTCTCCGTGCCAGCGGTAGACCGGGATGCCCGCCTCTTCGCAGAGCTCGTTCAGTCTCCCGAACTGGTCGTTGATCAGCGCTTTCAGGGGCGCAATATAAAGTACCCCCACACTGTGTGGGGGATCTTCATCGAGCAGTGTCAGGATGGGAAAGAAAGCCGCTTCCGTCTTTCCCGACGCGGTCGAGGCCGTGAGAAGCACGTTGTCCTCTGTCCCGAAAATCGCGTCTCCCGCGGCGTTCTGCACGCCGCGCAGCGACTGCCACCCGGATCGGTATATATAGTCCTGTATGAAAGGCGCATATCTGTAAAAAACTTCCATAGGCCTGTTTCCTCTCTCAGACGGCAGCCCTGCACGGCTGGCTTTTTATTTCTTCTTCCGGAGTGATCGACGTCAAACGGCTGGCTTTTTACTGCTTCTCCACAGTGATCATCGTCACGTCGTAATGATCAGACGTCTTGAACTCTTCTTCCGGTTTGACATAGCCTTCCGGAACCTTGAGCACATGGATCGTGTAAACGCCGGGATCCTGCTTGAAGGTTGCGACACCGGTCTCATCGGTCTTCTGCATGAGGCACATTGTATCGCTGCAGAACTGGACC
>DLYC01000051.1:0-1678 GCA_003447895.1 Lachnospiraceae bacterium
AAGAAACGCCCGGCTCTTTTTCATTACACGGGAGAAATCGGAAAATATGATCGAAAAGATCACGTCACAATCGAATGCGCGTGTCAAAAGACTGACCGCCCTTCAAAAGAAGGCCAGGGAGAGAAGGCAGGAGCAGGCCTTTATCCTGGAAGGGGAGCGGCTCTTTAAGGACGCCCCCGAAGAGATGATCCGGGAGGTCTACCTGACGGAGGAATACCTCTATGAAAAGCTTGGCGGAAAGGCGCCCTCGAACTGCACGATCCTCACACCGGAGATCATGCGGAAAGTCTCGGACACGGAGACGCCCCAGGGAGTCCTGTGCGTGGCCCGGATGCCGTCCTACAAAAGGGACCGGCTTCTGGGAGAGGAAGGCGGGAAGCCGCTTCTTCTCCTGCTCGAGGACATCCGGGATCCCGGAAACCTGGGAACCATGATGCGGACCGCGGAGGCAGCGGGCATCACCGGTGTGATCATGAGCCGGGAGACGGTGGACCTGTTTAATCCAAAGACGGTCCGAGCGACTATGAGCGCGATCTTCCGGGTCCCGTTTCTGTATACGGACGACCTGTGCGGGGAGATCAGGAGCCTCCGGAAGGACTGCGGCGTGCGGACACTGGCGGCGCATCTTAAGGCCAGCAGGCCCTATGATGAGGAGGACTGCACCGGCTCCGTCGCTTTTTTGATCGGAAATGAGGGGAACGGCCTCACGGATGAAGCGGCCGATGCGGCAGACGCCAGAATCCACATCCCTATGGCCGGCAATATCGAATCCCTGAACGCGGCGATGGCCGCAGGGGTCCTCATGTTCGAAGCGGCCAGGCAGAGGCGGAAGAAACTTGTAAAGTGATTTGACAGTGAGCCCGGTAATGTATATATTGAAATTCATAGCGAAGTCTGCGCCGGAGCGCCGCGGGCTCCGTTAAGAAACAGGGATCCGGGGGTCAGAAACCGGACCCGGATAAAGCAAAGGCCGCTCCGGAAAGAGAGGTGAGTATGTCACTCAGTATGACGCAGTTCTGGCTGATCTGTATAGCGCTGCTATTGCTGATCGAATTTGCTACGACAGCGCTCACTACAGTATGGTTTGCCGGCGGAGCGCTGATCGCCCTGATCTGTGCCGTGCTCGGAGGTCCCGTCTGGCTCCAGATCCTGCTCTTTGTCGCGGGATCCGCGGTGCTCCTGGTCCTGACCAGGCCGATCGCCATGAAAATGCTCCATAAGGGCACGGTCCGCACCAACGCGGACAGCCTGATCGGCAAGGAGGCGGTAGTCACGGAAAGAATCGACAATCTCAGAAGTACAGGAGCCGTACAGGTAAACGGACAGATCTGGACAGCGAGATCGGTCAACCCGGAACATGAGATCGAAAAGGATGAGGTTGTCATGATCCGGTCGATCGAGGGCGTGAAGCTGATCGTCGGAAAGCGGATCAGCTGACAGCCGCGCGTTTTGTTTTGAAGGTAACATTCACAGTATTTCAGATTTAGAAAGAGGTAATAAGAATGGGTTTCATCGCTATTGGTATTCTTGTTTTTATCCTGGTAGTCATCGCCGTATCCTGCATTCAGATCGTTCCGCAGGCGCATGCCTATGTAATCGAGCGTCTGGGCGCCTACAGCGCCACCTGGGGCGTAGGACTTCACTTCAAGGTCCCTTTCATTGAGAGGATCGCAAGAAA
>DLYC01000051.1:1804-7494 GCA_003447895.1 Lachnospiraceae bacterium
ATGCAGATCGACTCCATCGTCTTCTTCCAGATCACGGACGGAAAGCTTTTCACATACGGTGTTGAGAACCCGATCATGGCGATCGAGAATCTGACCGCCACCACGCTCCGAAACATCATCGGTGATATGGAACTTGATGAGACACTGACTTCGAGAGAGATCATAAACACCAAGATGCGGGCCTCCCTGGATGTCGCGACCGACCCCTGGGGAATCAAGGTCACCCGCGTTGAGCTTAAGAACATCACACCTCCCAGCGCGATCCGCGAAGCCATGGAGAAACAGATGAAGGCAGAGCGTGAGAGACGTGAATCCATCCTGAAGGCGGAAGGTGAGAAGAAGTCGGCCATCCTGGTCGCGGAAGGTAAGAAGGAATCCCTGATCCTGCAGGCGGAAGCGGACAAGAGGGCGACGATCCTCGCCGCGGAAGCGGATAAGGAGAGGATGATCCAGGAAGCGGCCGGCCGCAGCGAAGCGATCCGCCAGGTGCAGCAGGCGAACGCGGACGGTATCCGCATGATCCGCGAGGCGGGCGCCGACGAGGCAGTCCTTCGCCTTAAGAGCCTGGAGGCTTTTGCCCAGGCGGCGGACGGCAAATCAACAAAGATCATCATTCCCTCGGAAATTCAGGGAATCGCCGGACTTGCAGCGTCCCTGAAGGAGCTGATCAAAGAAGACGGCACAACAGACGCAAAGTGATAAGACCGGAAAGGAAAACTTTACAATGGCTGTGAATCTTAAAGGAAGAGATTTTTTGAAGCTTCTGGACTTCAGCGCGGAGGAGATCGAATATTTTCTGGATCTTGCCGCCGACCTCAAGGATCGGAAGAAGAAAGGTATCCCCCACAGGATCTGTGAGGGAAAGAACATCGCTCTGATCTTCGAGAAGACGAGCACCAGGACCCGCTGCTCCTTCGAAGTGGCAGGGCATGACCTCGGAATGGGAACTACCTATCTGGATCCCTCGGGCTCCCAGATCGGAAAGAAGGAGAGCATCGCGGACACGGCCCGTGTGCTGGCCGGCATGTACGACGGGATTGAGTACCGCGGATACGGCCAGGAGATCGTCGAGGAGCTGGCAAAATACAGTAAGGTTCCGGTCTGGAACGGCCTTACCAATGAGTTTCATCCCACCCAGATGCTGGCGGACATGCTCACGATCCGGGAGCATTTCGGCCGCGTGAAGGGAATCAGACTGAGCTTTTACGGCGACTGCCGCTACAACATGGCAAACAGCTGGATGGTAGCCGGTGCCAAGATGGGAATGCACATCACTCTGTGCGCAAATCGAAACTTCTTCCCGGATGAAGAGCTGGTAAAGACCTGCAGAGAGATCGCCGCGGAGAGCGGCGGCAGCATCACGCTGACCGAGGACGCCGAAGAGGGCGCGAAGGGCGCGGATGTTCTCTACACGGATGTCTGGGTATCCATGGGCGAGCCCATGGAAGCGTGGGCGGAGAGGATTCAGCAGATGAAGCCCTACCAGGTCACACAGAAACTTATGGACCTGGCGGGGGAGAACGCTGTCTTTATGCACTGCCTGCCCGCCTTCCACGACCAGGGAACCGGGATCGGAAGACAGATCTACGAGCAGTTCGGAATGTCTGAGCTGGAAGTGACAGATGAAGTCTTCGAAGGTCCGCAGTCCGTAGTATTTGAGGAGGCGGAAAACCGCATGCATACGATCAAAGCCGTCATGGCTGCGACACTTTGACGTCCGGGCGGCACGAGGCGAAGCCTTGTATTGCGGTCTGGAAAGACAGATTCGGAGACAAAAACAGATACTATGAATAACAAGCAACAGGTCTTGAAGCTTTTGAGGGAGACGGACAGCTACATGTCCGGCCAATATTTGTGCGAGAGGCTCGGGATTTCCCGAACAGCGGTCTGGAAGATCATCAGAAAGCTCAGGCAGGAAGGATATCCGATCGAGGCGGTGACCAATAAGGGGTACCGCCTCCTTTCTGTGGAGGGGCGAGACCTCTTTAATAAAGAAGAACTGGAGAATCTCCTCCGGACTAAATGGGCCGGCCATCCGCTGATCTACAAGGCGGAGACGGGATCGACCAATGCGGATGCATTTGCGCTGTCCGACGAGGGGTATCCGGCAGGAACTCTCGTCGTCACATCCATGCAGACGGCGGGAAAAGGAAGACGGGGAAGAACGTGGATCTCGCCCGCGGATGTAAACGTCTACATGAGCATTCTGGTAAAGCCGGACATCCGGGCGGAGAAGGCGCCAATGCTGACGCTGGTCATGGCTCTTGCCGTGTGGCAGGCCTGTGAGGAACTGTTCGGGCAAAGAGAGGTGCGGTTCGGGATCAAGTGGCCCAATGACATCGTGGTCAGCACGGATGGGGAAACATACCGAAAGATCTGCGGTATTTTGACAGAGATGCGCCTCGAGGAGTCGCAGATCCGGGATATTGTGATCGGAACAGGGCTGAATGTCAATCAGACAGAGTTTTCGGAGGAGATCCGGCAGACGGCCGGGTCGCTCAGGACAGCGCTGGGCTATCCGGTCAACAGGGCGGAGTACACAGCCCTGATCTGGCAGTATTTTGAAAAGGATTATGAGCGCTTCGTCGAAGCGGGCTCTCTTGTGCCGGTCAAGGAAATATATGAGTCGGCGCTGGTAAACCGCGGAAGGCGCGTCAGGGTCCTCGACCCAAACGGCCCCTTTGAAGGGACGGCAGCGGGCATCACGGATACGGGAGAACTTCTCGTGGAAACAGACGGCGGAGCCGGTGTCAGGAAAGTCGACAGCGGAGAAGTGTCGGTAAGAGGTGTTATGGGATATGTATAACGACAATAAGGAAATCGAGCTCGAGGAGACCTACGCGGACAAATACCGGATCGTTCTCTGCGGGGCGAATGCTTACGAGAAAAAGTATTACTTCAACAACAAATTTGACAGGATTCCCGAAAATATCAAGGAAGAGCTCCACATCATCTGTGTGCTCTTTACAGAGGAAGTGGGCGGCGTCTTCACGATCGGATTTACTCCCTTGGGGGAGGTGGAGATGGACGCGCAGAAGGAAGAGGGAGACCTTCTCTATGACGACATCGGCGCGGAGCTCCTCATGAAGGAGATCCGGAGAAAGAAGGCGGAGATGCTGAGGGCGCTCTCCATCTACTTCAAAGTGACGTTCCTGCACCAGGACGCAGCCGCTCTTCTGGAGGAAGAGGACGATGAATGAGAACACGACGCGATACGCGTCTCCTTTTCAGATCGGGGACGTGACGATCCCCTGTAGAACGATCTTTGCACCCATGGCAGGCGTTTCCGACCTGCCTTTTCGTCTGCTCTGCCATGAGATGGGAGCGGGCCTTGTGTGCATGGAGATGATCAGTGCCAAGGCGATTACCTACAGGAGCCGCAGGACCCATGAACTGTGGGAGACTTCCCCGGAAGAGAAGCCGGTTTCTCTCCAGATCTTCGGCCATGAGCCGGAAGTGATGGCGGAGGCCTGCAGGATCCTGGAGCCTCAGGATTTTGACATCCTGGACATCAACATGGGATGCCCGGTGCCCAAGATCGTGAATAATAAGGAGGGCTCCGCCCTCATGAAGGACCCCGCCCTGATCGAAAAAGTTGTCCGCGCCTGCCGCGAGAACACTAGCCGTCCCGTGACGGTGAAGATCCGCAAAGGATTTGACGAAGCGCACGTAAACGCAGTGGAATGCGCACTCGCCGCGCAGGAGGGAGGCGCCTCGGCGGTAGCTGTGCACGGAAGGACCAGAGACCAGATGTACAGCGGCCAGGCGGACTGGTCGGTCATCGCCGATGTCAAAAAAGCGCTCCGCATTCCGGTGATCGGAAACGGAGACGTTGTGGACGGCCCGAGCGCCAGGAGAATGATGGACGAGACGGGATGCGACGCGGTCATGATCGCGAGAGCTGCGCAGGGAAATCCCTGGATCTTCCGGGAGGTCAACGCTTACCTGGAGCGGGGCGTGATCCTCGAGAGACCGCCCAGAAGGGA
This sequence comes from Lachnospiraceae bacterium, assembly GCA_003447895.1. Taxonomy (GTDB): domain Bacteria; phylum Bacillota; class Clostridia; order Lachnospirales; family Lachnospiraceae; genus CAG-791. The sequence continues at coordinate 5,791 of DLYC01000051.1, forward strand.
CATCGTCAGAATGATCCTCCGCCACGCGGACATGCTGTGCGAGTGCAAAGGCGAGAAAGTCGGAATGCGGGAGATGAGAGGCCATGTCCACAACTATCTCTCAGGCTTTCCGGGCGCGTCCAGGGTCAGAAAGAGCGTCAATTCGATCACGACACAAAAGGATCTGCAGGCCCTCCTGGCTAAGGAATATCCTTACGCGTGATTCGCAGAGATTGCGGTATTTTCCGGAGGATTTGGCAGTTGATTCCTCGCGGATAATTTTATTGACAATATTGTCTGTACTCTTGTATAATTTTGTGTCAATGAGTAAACCACACGGTGGTTTCAAGGCCGTGACGCGCCGGAAGGGGCACCATGGAACCAAATATTAAGATGGGGAGCGTTGTGAAATGGAAGAGAAAAAGAACATAATGACCCGTGAAGGTCTCAGGAAATATGAGAATGAACTTCATGATCTCAAGGTAGTAAAGAGAATCGAAGTCGCTCAGAAGATCAAGGAAGCCAGAGAGCAGGGCGACCTTTCCGAGAACGCTGAGTACGATGCGGCCAAGGACGAGCAGAGAGACATTGAGGCGAGAATCGTAGAGCTCGAGAAGATCCTCAAGAATGTCGAGGTCGTCGATGACGAGGACATCACGGAAGACAGAGTCATGGTCGGAAGTACGGTCACGATCCTGGATATGGAATTCAGCGAGAAAGAGACCTACAAGATCGTCGGTTCCACTGAAGCGGACAGCCTCAGAGGCAAGATTTCCAATGAGTCTCCGGTTGGCAAGGCCCTGATCGGAAAGAGCGCCGGAGAAGTGATCACAGTCCAGACTCCCGGAGGAGAGTTTGAGTACAAGGTCATGGAAATCAAGGCCCCCGGCAGGGAATGATCTGATCGATGACAAGACAGTGAAATGTTTGCGGCGCCTTCAAACGGCGCCGTTTGAACTATATGGCGAACTTTGCAGCGGAAGGACTGAGCGCCCGGTTTACGCCGGCAGGCCTTCCAGCACAGCGGCTCGCTCTGCGAGCCTTGAGTGAACCCACCGAGAAAAAGACAGTGAGGAGAGAAAACAGTGGCACAGAATAATCAGCAGAAGGTACAGGACACTTCTCAGCTTGAGAAGGTCAGAAGAGAGAAACTTGCGGAACTGCAGGCGGCGGGCAAGGATCCGTTCAAGATCGTCAAGTTTAACCAGTCTTATCACAGCGAGCAGATCAAGAGGGACTTTGATGATCTGGAAAACGAGACGGTTTCCATCGCAGGCCGCATGATGTTCAAGCGCGTCATGGGCAAAGCCTCATTCTGCAACGTGCAGGACAAGGAAGGCAGGATCCAGGTCTATGTCGCAAGAGACGACCTGGGCGAAGAGGCCTACAAAGAATTCAAGCGCATGGATATCGGCGATATCATCGGCGTGAAGGGTTTTGTTTTCAAGACCAAGACCGGTGAAACGACCGTACACGCGAAAGAGCTCACGCTTCTTTCCAAGTCCCTGGAGCCCCTTCCGGAGAAGTTCCACGGCCTTCAGGATACAGATGTGCGTTACCGCCAGAGATATGTGGACCTGATCATGAACGAGGATGTCCGGGAGACCTTTAAAAAGCGTTCCCAGATCCTCCGCGAGATTCGCAACTTCCTTGCCGGCAGGGACTTCATGGAGGTAGAGACCCCCATGCTCGTCTCCAATGCAGGCGGTGCGGCAGCCCGTCCCT
>DLYC01000053.1:0-1396 GCA_003447895.1 Lachnospiraceae bacterium
GTTGCACGCGACGATCATCTTCCCCGCTTCGGTAAACGCCCTGCCCTCGAGCAGGTACGCGGTCGCGTCCGACGCTGCCAGCGCCATATTCGTCAGCACCATCCCAAAGAAAAGCTTATCGTCCAACCTCCCGCGCTTCCGATACAAGGCGGTGTAGATCAGGATCCCGCTCATGAAGAACAGCGCTGCGGCATCCATGATGACGCTGCCGGCGGTGCCGTCGGGGAGGGTTTTTTGTTCGGTGGGGGTGGTGTCTTCTGCGGGGGTTGTAATTTCCTCAGTGGAGATTGCAGAAATCTCCGCGCACTGTCCACGGCCGGGCAGTGCGACTGCCAGAAGCATTATGAGGAACAGGCACAGAAGTGCCCTGCTGAGTCCTCTTTTATTTCTGATAACGTCTATAACCATCGGCAGGCTCCCCCGGCGGTTGAATGCTCGTGACAATTGTCCGAACAGCACTGATTTTCCACCAACAATTATACTATATAAAATCGATCAGGCCTGATGCCTACGCATCAGCTGAACGAGGTGCGCGGTCCGGCCTTACGCGTTCAGTTTAAAGACGGATCCCACAAATAAGGCAACGTCGCGGCCGGTATCATCGCTGACTTTGACCTGGATCGTTGAGGTGGTCCGGCCGTTCTTGATGCATTCAGCATCCGCGTACAGGACAGTGCCCTTCGGGGCGCTGAGATAGTTGATGCTCACCTGCTGCGCGACGGAAAGGCAGTGAATGTTGTTGGCTACCACAGCCAGGGCGAAGTCAGCGAGGGTAAAGATCACGCCTCCCATTACACCGCCGTAAGCATTTTTGTGGCGCTCTGTAAGCCTGACGCTGCAGCGGCAGTAATTCTCTCCGAACTCGTCGACCTCCATGCCGTTTTCTGTGGCAAAACGGTCGTTCCTGAAATGTTCACGCACTTCTTCAAGTGTTTTGAATGTCCCCATCGTGACGTCTTCCTCGCTTTATTACCATTATTTGATCAGTACTACCCGAAAAAGCTTATCAGAACAAGCCCAAAACCGCCAGTCCGGAAACGAAAAGTCAAGGACTTTTTAGTATCCTGAAGCAAAAAAGAGCACCCGGCAAAGCTGCCGAATACTCTTTTCACAGTTTTTCTCAATACCAATCGTGCTTTTCACCCCGGTCCAAAGCACTGATCGCCACCACTTCCTCCTCCGTGAGTTCAAAGCCGAACAGATCAAGGTCGTGACCTGCGGCAGAAACTCAGTCAGTTCCTCTACATACCAGTAAGATTTTCTTCCCGTTCATGGTCTGCATCCTGCCGCTTTCTTATTTCAAATACTCTGTAAAGAATCTCTCCAGCTTATCAAACGGAATCGCGTGGTTCTCGCCGCCGTCATAGAGATCGGTATGGGAAGCGCCGGGAATGAT
>DLYC01000053.1:1507-1956 GCA_003447895.1 Lachnospiraceae bacterium
TCCCTGCCGAAGTAAAAGGAATGAGCCTTATCACCGTGCATGACCAGGACTGCGGAGCGGATCTCGTTTGTATACTTCAGAATCGGCTGGTTCATGAAGGATTCGCATCCGATCACGTTCCACCCGCCGTTGGAGTTGAGGGATCTGACGTGATAACCGCGGCCGGTCTTGTAATAGTCGTAGTAGTCCTTTACGAAATAAGGAGCATCCTCCGGAAGAGGATCGACCACGCCGCCGCCAAGGGCATATTCACCGGCTTTAAGGTCCGCAAGCCTCTGGGCGCACATGGCCGCTCTCTTCTGATAGCGGGCATCTTCGCTGTCCTCACTGTCAAAGTAACCTTTTGCGTTGACACGGGTCATGTCATACATGGTGGAAGCCACAGTCGCCTTGATGCGGGTATCAAGCGCCGCTGTATTCAGCGCCATGCCGCCCCAGCCGCAAATGCC
>DLYC01000053.1:2093-2872 GCA_003447895.1 Lachnospiraceae bacterium
GTTGATATCCGGAGAAGCCATGTAATGGACGTTGCCGCCGCTTTCGCCGGTAAAGGACGGGTCAAAAGCGATCGTGAGAAACCCTCTTTCAGCCATGGTCTGCGCGTAGAGACCGGCACACTGTTCCTTTACGGCACCGAAGGGTCCGCAGACCGCGATGGCCGGAAGTTTGCCCTCCGCATCCTTCGGGACATACATATCTGCCGCCAGAGTAATGCCGTAGCGGTTCACGAATGTAACTTTGCAATGATCCACCTTGTCGCTTTTCGGGAAAGTCTTGTCCCATTCCTGTGTCAGTGTGAGTTCTTCCTTTCTAATCATGATCCTTTTCCTCGCTTTTTTATTTCTTGATCTGTTTTTCCTGTTTCCGGATCAGGAAGTCCATGTAGTCTACTTTTCTCTGGCTCTCATGCATCTGTTCCACAAGGGCGCATCGCTGTACTTTCATCTGGTGCAGGGCCTCGTCGTAGCTGCCCGCCTCACAGAGGCGGCTGATCCTCTCGGCTGCTTCTTCGTTGCAGCCGGCATCGGACAGCCCTTGTATCAATTGTTCCTTTTCGCTCATCCCGGCAGGACCCTTTCTGAATTCTGCTTTTCTTACAAACAGCCGGATGCATTTGTGTTTCACCGGCAAGGCTATCATAACTGCTTGCAATACATCGTGCTAATAGTTATAATTTATTTCATGATATTCTTTTTTAGAATATCACGAAATAAGTGATGCGCGAGGAGTTTTTCGATGGAAATCCGTACATTACGCTACTTTCTGGCCGTTGCCA
>DLYC01000058.1 GCA_003447895.1 Lachnospiraceae bacterium
CAAGGCTCTCCAGAATCCTGTAATAGCCCTGTGCGGTGGTCCTCTTGAACCAGGTGTCGGTCTCCCGGTCGGACCTTACGCCGTAGACGATCTCGCAGCCGTCCAGATAGGCGTCCACCATGTCATCCATGGCATTCAGGTCATCCTGTCCGTCGCAGTCGATGGTGATCGTGATGTCACACTTATCTTTGGCTTCCATCATGCCGGCTACGAGAGCGTTCTGGTGCCCTCTGTTCCGGCTCTGGCTGATTCCGATAAAATGGGGATCCCCTGCTGCCAGATCCACGATGATCTCCCATGTCTTGTCCCGGGATCCGTCGTTTACAAACAGGATCCTGCTCGTCTCTTCCACTCTGCCGCTTCCGATCAGGTGCTGAAGTTTGTCCAGAAACATCGGTGCCGTGACCGGCAGAACTTCCTGTTCGTTGTAGCAGGGTATGATGATCCACAATACCGGTTTATTCAACTCTGCGCCTCTCTTCCCGCCAATATGACTGCCGCCTGCAGTCCTTCCAGTCTTACGATGCCGCTTCCGTTCTCAGGTGTTCCTCCGTTGGTCAGAAGAACCTGCATGCCGCATCCCGCGAGGTCCTCCGGAAGCGCCACCTCTCTCTCTTCTTTGTTAAAGTTGGCCGCCACGAGGATCGTCTGCCCTTCCCCTCTTCGCAGGTAGGCGATCACATTGTGCTCCTCTTCCATAAGAGGCTCGAAATCGCCGTAGACAAGCGTCTCCTTAAACGCCTCGTTCTTTCGGAGGGCGATCAGCTCTTTATAAAAACTGAGTACGGAATCTTCGCGTCCCGCCTGCTCCTTCGCGTTGATCTCCCTGTAGTTGGGGTTCTCTTTCAGCCAGGGCTCCCCTTTGGTAAAGCCCGCGTGCGGCTCCGCGCTCCACTGCATAGGCGTGCGCGCGTTGTCGCGGCTGTAGAAGGAGAGGGTCTCCAGCGCCTTTTCCTTGGACACGCCGGCTTCGATGGCCACATTGTAGGCATCGATGGAGGAGATATCGTCCAGTTCTTCCACCGACCCGATCTTCTTGTTCTCCATGCCGAGCTCCTGCCCCTGATAGATAAAGGGAAGCCCCCGGCGGAGGAAATAGACGGCGGCCAGCGCTTTTTTGGCCTTTTCTCCCCGGATCTCTTCGGGAAGATAGCGGCTGGCGCCCCTGGGCTCATCGTGATTCTCGATGATCGTGGAGTAAAAGCCCATGTCCCCGATCTTTTTGTGGGCGCCGAAGAGGCAGCTCTTGTAGGCATCGAGATCGATGCGCTTCATGTCAAACCATCCCTTCTCGCTTCGCCCGTAGAGCTCCGCGGAGAAGTCAAACATGGTGGAGAAGTATCCGTCCTCCCCGATAAAGAGCGGCAGGTCCTTCTCCTTCTCGTTGAAGACCTCGCCGACCGTGAACGCGTCATAGGGAGCGAACGCCTTGTCGCGCATCTCGCCGAGGAATTCGCCGATTCCCTCCGCTTCCAGGAGCATGTTGTCGATGCTGGAGAGCCCGTCGTCTCTGTCCGCCGGATAGTCGTGAAAGACCGCGGGCTTTTTGATGTTGATAATGGCATCGATGCGGAAACCGCCGATCCCCTTCTCCATCCACCAGCGGATGTTGCGGTAGACCTCTTCCCTCAGCTCGGGATTCTCCCAGTTGAGGTCCGGCTGCTTTTTGTGGAACACATGCAGATAGAGCTTGTCCGTTCCCGGGAGCTCCGCCCAGCACGATCCGCCAAAATAGGAGCGCCAGTTGGTCGGAAGCTTCCCGTCAGGGTCCTTGTCCCGAAGATAGAAAAACTTCCCGTATCTGCCTTCCGGGTCCTCGCAGGCTTTTCGGAACCACTCGTGTTCATCCGAGCAGTGATTGACTACGAGGTCCATCAGGATCGTCATGTCCCTTTTTCGGGCCTCCGCGATCAGCTCCTCCATGTCCTCCATGGTCCCGAACCTGGGATCGATCGCGTAATAATCGGAGATGTCATACCCCTCGTCCGCCAAAGGCGACTGATAGATCGGGGACAGCCAGACAATGTCCACGCCCAGGTCCTTCAGGTAGTCCAGTTTACTGATAATGCCCCGGAGATCTCCGATCCCGTCTCCGTTACTGTCCATAAAGCTCTTCGGGTAAATCTGATAGGCAACTTTGTCGTGCCACCACTTTCTTTCCGTCATATCCCTTCAGGCCCCCTGCCCCTCCCTGTCTTTCGTTTTATAAGTGTCGACCCTCTCACGCCCGGAGCGTTTTCCGGTTTGCCGGGTTGTCGTAATCTTTCGAGACGCCGTCGTCGTGATAGTACTCGTATGATGCGTCTTCTCCGAAGGAGAGGATGCTCAGATTGTCAAAATCCACATCTGCCACACACTGTCCGCCGCCGGACAGAGGGATCAGATGTCCCTCCCGGAGGAAAAAGACCACGTCGGAGAGGCCGACCTGCACATAGTGGTCTCCCTTCTCGAGGATCTTCTCCTCGAAGACGCCTTCCCTGGTATACTTGAGCATTTTCATGCGCTCGGGCAGATAGACATATCTTCCCCGGGCGTTCTGCTCATAGACCGGCGCGATCATCAGCTCATCGCCAAGATACAGCTGATCTTCCACCGTGGCGCACCTCCCGTCCTGCGGGTGGTCGAAGGCGAGCGGCCTGAACATCATCTTATTGTCGAGTACGGCCTTCATGTACTCGCTGTAGAGATAGGGAAGGAGCTTGTAGCGAAGGCCGATGATCTCCTTAAATCCCTGAAGGTCGCGGAACCTGTACACTTCCTGCCTGCGGGTCCCCATCTCGGAGTGGTTTCTCATGAGCGGCGTAAAGATTCCCAATGCGTACCAGCGCATGACCAGGTCTTCCGTGGTGTCGCTTCCGAAACCGCCGATGTCCGCGCCCGTATAGAGGAATCCGCACATATTCAGGGAGGGCAGCATCTTGAGATTCAGAAGGATGTGGGCCCAGTAGGACTTGTTGTCTCCCTGCCAGATTCCCCCGTACCGGTGCATGCCGATACAGGACGCCCTCGAGAACATCAGGATCCTCTTGTCCGGGACAAGGCGCTCAAAGGCTTCGCCCGCCGCCCTGGTCATATTGTAGCCGTAGAGATTGTGCACCTTGTCGTGGCGGATCCTTCTTCCGTCCACGGAGTGATAGAACTTCTTGTAGTCCTCCGCGTTGGCTGAGAGGCTTCCGACCAGGTCCTGAAAGTGACTAAAGGCCGGAAGGTCAAGATTTTGGCCCCCCTCCCGCATCCCGGCGATCTCTTCGAGGACCTCCGAGAGCCTGTCCTCCGCATAGAAGATGGACGGCTCGTTCATATCATTCCAGAAACCCTCGATGCCCTGGTCCAGCAGGAACCGGTACTTGTCGCCGAACCAGTCTCTCGCCTCTTTGTTCAGCATATCCGTAAAGAGAGAGCGCCCGGGCCAGACCGCGCCGACGAAGGGCTTTCCGTCCTTGTCCGTGCAGAAGTACCCCTTTTCGATCCCCTCGTCATAGACGGGATAGCCCTTCTCCTCCTTGACCGCGGCGTCAATGATCGGGATCAGGCGGATATTCTCTTCCTTGAGTTTCCTTACAAAGTCCGCGAAATCCGGGAAGCGCTCACGGTTCACGGTAAAGTCCTTGAAGCGCTCCATATAGTCGATATCCAGATAGACCATGTCCAGGGGGATCCCGCCTTCGCGGTGCTTTCTCACCACTTCGCGCACGTCCTCCGCCGTCACATAGCCCCAGCGGCTCTGCCCGTTTCCGAAGGCCCAGAGCGGGGCGATATAGCTTCGGCCGATCAGCGCGCGGAACTGACTGACGATATCCGTCACGCTGTCCCCTTCGATCACATAGACGTCAAGATTCCAATCCGACGCAGTGATTTTCAAAACGGAGAGGTCCGTATATCCCACGTCAAAAGTCAGAATGCCGGGATAGTCAATAAAGAGCCCGAAGGTCGCTTTTCCGCTCACCACAATGAAATTGTGGGCGGCATAGAGAGACCTCCTGTCCTCGAGGTGCTTGGATTCGTCGCTGCACTTGCTCTCGTAGATCCAGCCGCGCTTGTTGATGCCGCGGACGTTCTCGCCGAGGCCGTAGACGATGTCCTCGGGGTCCATAGTGCGGGTCAGGGACATCTCCTTCTCATCCACCGCCATATACGGCATCGCGCCGGTCTCCGCCGGCAGTGCGGCCGGCACCGATTCGGTCTTAAATACCTGCCCGTAGCTGTATTTTCTGATCATAGATACCTCTTTTTTTTCTGTCTTTTGACGCAGGCTGACGCCGGTCCTTCGCCCGGCGCCTTCCCTTTCGCTTCTCATGATCCGCGCCTTTTCCTAGTGCTTACGGGTCGTCCTCTGTAAAGTAACCGCCCTTGATCATGCCTTCCATGCCGTCGTAGTCCACCAGATACCAGCCGTCGCCGAGGTCTTCGAGCACCGTGACCGTGGAGCCGTGCGGCACAACGCCGTAGAGAATGTCCGGGTCCTCCGGGTCTCTCATGTTCACGGTCTCGGCGAGGCGCCTTGTCACTTCGCCGTTTGCCATGGCCCTTCTCCGCTCTTCTTCGGCCTTTTTCCTGGCCTCTTCTTCAGCTTTCTTCTTAGCTTCCTCTTCGGCTTTCTTCTTCGCCTCTTCCT
>DLYC01000220.1:0-201 GCA_003447895.1 Lachnospiraceae bacterium
CGAAAATATAGACGGGACTGTCATGGAGAAGCGCCCTGGCCAGCGCCAGCCGCTGCCTTTGGCCGCCCGACAGGTTCTGCGCGTTTTCGGTAAGGCGCGTGTCCAGGCCGGTGGACGCTCTCGAGCGCCCTTTTCTGCCGTACGGCCGCTTGGAGCCCTTAGCGCCGCGCGCACCATCTCCGGCGCCACCGCCGCGTGTGT
>DLYC01000220.1:284-3818 GCA_003447895.1 Lachnospiraceae bacterium
TCTTCTCCGCCGTCCTCAGGCCCGAGAAATTCATTCAGGCGGCACTGTGAGAGCACCTGCCGGAGCCTGTCATCCGACGCGGACGGATCGGCCATGAGAAGGTTGTCCCTGACGGTTCCCTTAAAGAAATAGGAATTGGATCCGATATAGGTGATGCCCCTCATGAGGCTCTCTTCCGAGCACTCCTCCAGAGGAATTCCGTTGATGCTGATCACGCCTTCATTGCTGGCGATGCGGCCGGTGAGGAGCGCCGCGATGGTGGATTTTCCGCTTCCGCTCTCGCCCGCGATTCCCATGAAGCTGTCCTTGGGAATCTGCATGTTGATTCTGTGCAGGACTTCCCGCTCTCCGTCGTAGGAGAAGCTCACGCTCTTTAAGAGGAAATTGCCGCCTTTTTCAGGGAAGACGGCTGTGCGCGCCGGCGGCTCCTCGAGCGCAAGGAACCGGAAGATCCGGTCACTTGCCGCCATGCCGTTCATCGCCACGTGGAAGTAACTCCCCAGCTTTCGCATGGGAAGGAAGAAATCGGCGGACAGAAGGATCATGAACAGGCAGGGCGCCATGCCGAGTGATCCCGCCACAAACTCGCGCGTGGAGAGGACAATTCCGAGGGCCGCGCCGCCGTAAGCGAGAAGGTCCATGATGATGATCGAGTTCAGCTGCATCGTGAGAACCTTCATGGTCACGACGCGGAAGTTTTCGGACTCCGCGTTCATCTGTTCATTCTTGAACTCGTCGGCCTGATAGATCTTGAGTGTTGTCATGCCCTGCAGGTTTTCCAAAAAGGTGCTGCCCAGCTGAGCGTACTGGTCCCAATATTTTGCCAGGATTTTCCTGGCGATCTTCTGAACCATCATGATCGTGCCCGGAATGAGCGGCACGAAGACCAGAAGCAGGAGACCGGTCTTGACACTTCCGGCTGCCGCAAAGAGCGCGAACAGGGTGACCGGCGCGATGAAGGCGTAGAAAAACTGCGGCACATATTGGCCAAAATAGCTATCCAGCTGGTCTACTCCCTCAACCGACTCCTGCACCAGCTCCGCGGTGGTCACTTTCTCCCGATAGCGCATTCCGAGCTTCAGGAGCTTTTTGTAGATGAGCTCGCGCATCTTGCGCTTTACGGTTCTCGACGCCAGGTGGCTCATGCGGACCGCGTACCGGGTGACGAAGAATCGGATCAGAATCGTCACAGCAATGATCGCAATGGCCGGTGCCGCGCCTTGGGGCGTCAGCTCTCTCCGGTAGAGCCGCTCCGCACCGACCGCGATCAAAGCGATCATCAGTGCGTTCAGGCAAAGTTCAACCCACTGGAACAGAATGTTTCCGGCGATGTACTTTTTGCTCTCCGGGCAGAGGGCCATCAGTCTTTTATCAAACATATACTTTCCCCTCCGGATCGGATATTGAAACAGCTTTCATTCTTTCGCCGCCCGCAGGACTGTGCCCCGGGGCGGCGGAAACTATCAGGCTCTTGTCTCCTCGGCGGGCTCAAAAGCCGGCATCAGGCGAAGCTTGTGGAGATTGATCCTGTGCAGGCGGTCGATCTTGTTTTTGATCGCCTCGTCCTCGCACTTGCCTGTGAGCACATAGTTGTCGAGCATAGCGTAAGTAAAGCCGAGCTTTTGCTCGTCATCCTGTCCGCTGAGTCCGTCGGAAGGGGTCTTGTGAACGAGGTCATAGGGGAGACCGAGGGTGTCGCCGATCTGCCGGACTTCATGTACGAGAAGATGGGAGAGGGGGCTGAAATCGCCCGCCGCGTCGCCGTACTTGGTGGAGTATCCCACATAATCCTCGGATGCGTTGCAGGTGTTGACGACTCTTGCGCCGCCGGGCAGCATCTGTCCGACCGCGTAAAGGGTGGACATCCTGAGCCTGGGCGGGAGGTTGATCTCTGTGTCCTTCGTGATCGTGTCTGTGCCGCTCATCGCGAGGAGATCCTTATTGCTCTCCAGCATTTCTTTCATCGCCCGGAAGGCGTTTCCGATGTTGAGCTCCACATAGGGAATTCCGAGAAATTCCACGAGCTTTCGGGAGTCGGAGATGTCGCTCTGTACGCCGTTAGGCATAAGGACGCCGACCACTCTGTCTTTTCCGAGCGCCTCCGCGCACAGCGCGGCGGCAATACTGGAATCCTTTCCGCCGGAGATGCCGATCACGGCCTTGCATCCCTTTCCGTTCTCTTCAAAATAATTCCTGATCCAATCCACAATTTCATTCTTAGTCCTGACCGGGTCCTTGAGCATAGTGTTCCTCCTGTACATTCTTTCTTTCGTAAAATTTGAATTTCTCTCTCGTAAATTCAGGTTTACGCCTCAAAATCGGAAGCGGCAATTATGATGACTTTTTCGTGTCATAACTTCCAACTGTCTGTATAATATCATTATTGGGAAAAATTGAAAATAAGCCGTGCTGTGTCGGAAGCCGGGAAGTCTTCCCCGGAACGGAGAGAGCATGGTCCGGCGCGGCCTTGCGGCGCCCGTACATAGAATTCGGAGGTATTTTATGACTGATCGAAATGAATTATTGGAAGCTTTCTACGAGGAGATCGATCCCGACAAGAGATCCGCGCTCTTAAAGGAGTATCAAAACGCGGTCTCCGAAGAGGAGGACCCGGTCCTTCCCTACCGCGTAAAGCTCTGCGAGTACCGGTACAAAAATCCCAAGGACCCTGCGAAGAAGGTTGACAACTATCTCATGGCCCTTCTGACTTTCATGTATCTCTATAAAGACAGCAGGATCCTTCCCGGCAGAAATGTCAGGGAGGTCCTTCGAACGATCGAGGATATGCAGCAGGATGAGCGGGTCCTCACGGAGGATCAGTATGCGGAAGCCTATATGATGGAGGTGAGGAACTCAGTGCGGCGATATTTTGACACGTGTAAGTCGGATTCCTATCACAAGAAGTTCTTCGGAATCTCGCACTCCTCGGCGGATGAAAAAGAGAAGCAGCGCTGCATCGACACCTGGAAGATGTCCGCAGGGCTTGCGGAGCGTCTGAAGCTGGCCGCGGAGATGGACCTGTACTGCCGGGCCGTCGCCGAGGAATACAGGCTCTCGCGGGCGGACGGAATGACGCTGGAAGAGGCGTACGGAAATTATAATAAGAAATCCTGAACAGAAATGATCGGGAGTCCGGTCCACATAGCGGGAATCACAAAAGGAGCACCCCTCAGATGAGAATTTGTCATCTGAGGCGGTGCTCCAAAGTTTCGTTTTTTTTCTCCGATCACATCGAGATCAGTCCAAAGGCATTCGCCACAGAACTCAGAAGGATGATCAACACGAAGAACGGCGCAATATAGCGGATCATGACGCGGAAGACCTTCTTTCTCCGGAAGGGATGTCCGTCCGCCTCCACTTCCTGTTCCAGGCGCTGTATTCCCATGCAGCGGGTCACAAGCATGCAGATCGCCAGTGCCGCGATGGGCATCATCACGGAATTGGTGAGGAAATCGAAGAAGTCAAGGAACGGCATTCCGATCAGGGTGATAAAGGAAAGCGGCCCGTAGCCCAGGCAGGAGAGGGTTCCCAGGA